>JBKJZU010000328.1:0-5411 GCA_046715015.1 Micropepsaceae bacterium | reverse complement strand
AATCCGTTGGGCTTCAACCGTTCGCGTACGACCGCGAACAGCTTCGCGAGATCGCCGAGATAGACGAGGACGTCCGCGGCAACGACGATGTCGAAGGTTGACGCGATGTTCAGCGTCTCGACGTCGCTTTCAAGAAGCGTGTCGTAGATTTTCAACGCGCGCGCCTTCGCCAGCATCTTCGGCGAAAGGTCGACGCCGACGAGCGACCTCGCAATCGGCCTGAACGCAAGCCCGCTCAAACCCGTCCCGCACCCGAGATCCAGAAGGTCGAAGCGCGCATCAGGATCGATGAGCAGCCCCGCCAGGTCGCGCAAGATGCCCGGCGCTGCATAGCCGAGCCGCCCGCGCATCCGCGTGTCGTAGTCGGCGGCGAACTGATCGAAGAGGTGCCGCACATACCCCGGATCGGCACGTTCCGCGACCCGCATGCGCGCCGCCGCCGCGCCTAGTTCGGCCAGAGCATCGTCGGTAACCGCGCCAAGCTCTAACGCGGTCGCCGCCGCGGCCTCCGCCTTGTCGGGTTCGCCTGCCGCCATCCAAAGTAGCGCGACTTGCCAATGCGACCGCCCGTCGTTCGGCGAAAGCCGAGCCGCACGCTGAAACTCCGCTATCGCCGTTGGCAGTGCGCCTAAAGCCGCAAGCGCTTCGCCGAAGGCGAGCACCACCTCCGTCGTATTCGGCGAAAGCAAATCGGCCTCACGCAACACTTCGACGGCTTCGGACGGCTTCCCCAACGCGACGAGCGCGCGCCCCAACGCGGCGCGCGTCAGCGCGCCGCCACGCCCCTGGGCCAGCATCGCACTGGTGCGCGTGACAACCTCGTTCGCGCGTCCTGCGGCGATCAGGTCGGCCGCAAGACCCAGAGGATCGGCGGTCAGCTCGTCAGGGTGCATTTGCCGTTGTTGATCACGACGATGTCGCGTTCCTTCACCTTCGAGCGGAACGAAACGATGTTCCCGTCCTTCCACATCTCGGTGACGATCGTCTCGCCCGGAAACACCGGCGCCGAGAAACGCACGTCGAACCCTGCGATCATCGTGTGGTCATAGTTGCAGATCGTCTGCAAGACGCCCCGGCACACCGTCCCATAGGTGCAAAGCCCATGCAGGATCGGCCGTGGGAAGCCCGCCATCTTGGCGATCTTCGGATCCGAATGCAGCGGATTGCGATCGCCGGACAGCCGGTAGAGCAGCGCCTGATCGACCCGCGTATCCGTCTCGCACGAAAGGTCCGCCTTACGTTCGGGGATCGGATGCGGTTCCGGACCGCCGGTGGAAGGTCCGCCAAATCCGCCGTCGCCGCGCGCGAAAATCGTGCCGCCCAGCGTGCAAAGCTTCTCGTTCGTATCTTTCAGCCGGATGACTTTCTCGGTGTAGATCAGCGCACCCTTGCCGGCACCCTTATCGACCGCGGCGATCACGCGTTCATCAGCGATGATGGTTGCCGACGCCGGCAATGGCTTGTGCACGGTCAAGCGCTGCTCGCCATGAACGACCATCAGGTAGTTGATCCCGGCCTGGCCGATCGTGCGCTGGCCCCAGGCGATGACGGTTGCCAAAGTCGGCACGGTTTTCAGGCCGTTCTCGTAAACGAACGGCAGTTCCGCCTCGTTCATCGGATCGCGCCCCATACCGACGCCAAGCGCGTAGAGCATCGTCTCTCTGTCGCCGTAACTGAAAACGTCGGCCTCCGACTTCAACGACATTAAGCCGTCATATGTCACAGGCATGGGAATTCCTCCGAGTGTTAACGCGCGTAGGTAAATCAACCTCAGAGCTGTGTGCGCTGCAATAGAGATATTGCTTGTGGACCCGTGACCGCGCGTTATGCTGTCACCCGTATGGTCAAGTTAGAGCCGTCACTACGCGAGTCCCCCCAGTCGACTGCCACGATCGATCGTATCCTGGCCGCAGCGGAAGAATTGTTCGCAGACTACGGGATCGCCGGCACCTCCGTTCGCAACATCACCGACAAGGCGAAGGTCAACGTCGCCGCGGTGAATTATCACTTCGAGACGAAGGAAAATCTGGTCCGCAGGGTGCTTGAGCGCCGCGCTGCCGACCTCGAACAGCTGCGTACGATCGCGCTCGATGCCGTCGACGCAAGAGCGGCGCGCGAAAACCGCGAACCGACGGCGATCGAGCTCGTCGAGGCGATGATTTTCCCGATCGTTGACAAGGCGCTGGCCGAAACCGACGGCTGGCAGCACTTCATTCGCTTCCTTTCGCGCCTCACCTGGGAACCGGGTTTCGAAGAGTTGGGGCGGCCACCGGAAAGTCAGATCCGCATCTTCGAACGGTTCGAAGCCGCGTTGATGCGCGCCGTGCCGCATCTCGCGGATGATCTGATGCAGCGCAAATGGCGCCTCGCGTTCATGCGTTCGGCAACGCAACAGTCGCTGATGATGATCACGACACTGAAATCGGGCAAGTACCCGAAAGGGCTGCCCATCGCGGCAGCCGCCGCCGCAACGCCGATCGATACGATCAAACGCGAACTCGCGGCCTTTATCGCCTCGGGCCTCGCCGCGCCGAAAGTCTAGTGCAGAATCTCACCCTCGATCGGCACGGGCTGGCCCTTCAGCCAAGCCTCGATCATCGCGTTCACGGTCTCGGGCGCTTCCTGCTGCACCCAATGCGAGACGCCGGGCAGATAGCGCAACGTCAAATCGCTCACGTATCTGTCGGTGCCGAGTGTCGTCGCTTTGCCCAGCGCCGTATCCTCTTCGCCCCAGATCATGAGCGTGGGCACGTCGACCGCGCCCGGCTCCGGGTTCATCGCCTTCTCGCCTGCGCGTAACGCGGCGCGGTAATAGTTGATCATCGCAGTCAATGCGCCGGGCTCGAGCGCATTGCGCCGGAACTCGTCGGTGACGGCGACGGGAAAACGGCTCTTGTCGATCGCCATATCGCTGAACGCGCGGCCGATCGCCTGCGCCCCGCGCCGCGCCATCATGCGCTCCGGAAGCCACGGAATTTGAAACAAGAAGATGTACCAAGACTTGCGTCGTTGCGCCCAAGTCCGCAGCTCGCGTGCCATGCAGGCCGGGTGCGGCACGTTCATGATCACAAGCCGCTCAAGCGGCCGTACCTTGCGGATCGCAAAATTCCACGCAATGACGGCGCCCCAATCGTGCGCCATCAGCAGCGTGTCCTTCGCCCCCGCCGCGTCGATCAGAGCTGCGGCGTCCGCGACCAGATGATCGATGTGGTAGTCGGCGATGGCCGGCGGCTTCGACGACTTTCCATAGCCGCGTAAATTTGGCGCCCAAACCGTGTAGCCAAGTTCGGCCAGCAACGGCATCTGATGACGCCACGAAAACTTCGACTCCGGAAACCCGTGCAGCAGCAGTGCGAATTTGTCGCCCGATCCGCACTGGTCGACCTCGAACGTCAACCCGTTCGCCTTCACGAGCACGGTGCGAACCTCGGGCCGCATCACTCGCGCCTCAAAATCGTGTCGACCAGCACGTTCCCCCACCAGCCGGCGCGGAACTCGGACTTCAGCTTCATCGGGTCGTAGTCGCGCTCCATCCACTCGATGAGCGACAAGCCCTTCGGCGCACCGAACGCCAAATACTGCTCGAAGAAGTGGTCGATGATGCCCGTCATCCCGGCCCGAACATGCCCGTAACGCAAGCCCAGCATTCGCATGGCCTTGTCGATCGGCTCACCTTTGCGGAAGTGAAGGTAGAGCACGCTCATCAACCCCGCCCTGTCCGCGCCCGACTTGCAATGCATAAGGGCCGGGTAAGCGATACGCTGAAAGAGGTCCTTCGCCCCGCGCACCTGCTCCAGCGTCGGCGCGCCGCGGGAAGTGACGGTCCAGTTCTCAAGCGCAATCCCCGCCCGCTCACAGGCGTCGCGCTCAAGCTGATGAAAGCTCGTGCCGATCCCGCCGCGCAAATTGACGATCGTCTTGATCCCGCTCCGCGCCCGTGCCCGAATCTGGAACGGCCACGGCTGGTTCGTCCGCATCATTTCGTCGGAGATCCAGTGCGCGTTCTGCCACCACAAGCGCAAGAACGCGTGATCGCGAAACGTCATGTCGGCAACTGCCGCCAGACGTCCCGTCGTTTTGCTGAGGTCGTACGCGCTCATGGGGGCGCTGAGATAGCGGCTTACCCCTGAAAACGCAAAGGCCGCTGGCGTGTGGTCCAGCGGCCCCTGCAGGATGCCCCCTACCCGGGGGTTAGAAGAGTTAAAGGTGGAACTGCACACCCAAGTCGATGGTTTGCTGCGTCAGATCCGTCTTGAACAGTTCGCCGGTGTTGCCCGCGCGGTCGAAGTCTTCCGTCTGGAAGTAGTGATAGCTCGCCGTCATCGACATGCCGTCGCTGATCGGGAACGTAACACCGGCCATCAGCTGCCAAGCGAAGATCCAGGTCTCGTCGTTGCCGTCGAAGTAGGCCAGCGGGTCGGTGATGTTGTATTCGATATGCGCCGCACCCGCGCCTACGCCGACCCAAGGAACGAAGGCGCCTTCGAAGATGTCCGCGTCGTAGTAGAAGTTGCCCATCACCGTCGCGGCCTGCACGTCCGAACCCACTGCCACCGTCTCGCCGCCGAGATAGATGATGCCGTCGCCGGTGATCACGGTCACGCTTTCGATGTCTGCGCTGCGGAACCCGCCCTCGACTTCGAAGCGAATGCCCTCTGTCAGAGTCCAACCCAAATACGCCGCCACCGCATAGCCGTCGGCGTAGGATTGGGTGTAGCTGAAACCGGAGCTACCCGTCGTGGAAGCATCGTCCGTCATCATGTACGACCCGCGCAAGCCGACATAGGCCGTGCCGTAGACACTACTCGCCGCGGCCGCGCTCCCGATGGTGGCCAAGGCGCAGAACGCAAGCGCCGCCGGTTCAAGTCTGAAACGCATAACTCGAGTTCCCCTCGTCAGCCGGACGAACACGTCCATTAACGTCCTCTTCACTTTGGGTGAGCGTGCTTAAGGCCGGGTTAAATCGTGGGGGCGTGGAGTCGCGTGAGACGCCGCACGCGTGCAGCGATGCAACGCTCGATGCGGCGGGGAGCAGGCGCGGCAATCGGCGAAGCGGCCATTTCCGGCGAAACTTGCAATCGACGCCCCCGCCGACTAGGTTCCGCACCCGCTCAAACAGAGCGTTTACGGCCTATTGCGCGCCCCGTGTGCAGTTGTAGCTCAGTTGGTTAGAGCGCCGGATTGTGGATCCGGAGGTCGGTGGTTCAAGCCCACCCAACTGTACCATTCGTTCGAAGCTAGCGCCGAAGACACCTCGTAAATCCGACCACAGTGCGCTTGACGGTCAAAGGCGTCTGGGTTAGATAATTGTATGCAGTATACAATCATCGATCGCCCAAACCTAGCCGACACCGTAGCTGATGCGATCCGCGAAATGATCGTCGACGGCCGTCTGGCGGATGGCGATCGCA
>JBKJZU010000327.1:0-8591 GCA_046715015.1 Micropepsaceae bacterium | reverse complement strand
GCACGGCGAACGTATCGTCGAGGCCGCGGTCGTAGCGCTCGGACCACAGGGTGGTGTACGACGTTGCTTCGACGAGGTGGGCCGCGATGCGCACGCGGGCGCCCGCCCGGCGCACCGAGCCGTCGAGCAGGTGGCTGCACTTCAGCGCGCGCGCCGCCTCGCTCTTCTTCTCGCCGCGGAACTGGAAGCTCGATGTGCGCCCGATGACCTTCAGCTTCGCGCCGCGCGACAGACGCTGAATGATCTCCTCGCTGACGCCGTCGGAGAAGAATTGCATTTCGGGATCCGTCGACAAATTGTCGAAAGGTAGGACAGCGAGGATGGGGTCGGCATCCTTCGGCAGCGCCCCCCCAGTCGCCAATGCGGCGACAGTCAGCGCAAACGCCTCGATCGTCTCCGCCATCTTGTCGAGCTTGAGCATGCCGCGCGATTGCAGGCGATCGGCGATCGGGCCGCGGATCGTTTGTCGAACAGCGGCTGAGACCAAAGCTGCGCCTGGCGACGATTGCGCCATGAGGCGCGCGGCGACGTTGACGCCATGACCGAGGAGATCGCCATTCGGTTGCACAACAACGTCGCCCAGGTGTACGCCGACGCGCACTTTCGGTTCGCACGTTTCGGCGAGTTCGAACGCGGCTTCGACAGCGGCAAGGCTCGAACCGAAGTCCAACATGAAGCCGTCGCCGGCTGTGTTGAATACGCGGCCCCCGTGGCGCGCGGCTATGCCTTCGATCACCTTGCGCAGCGCCGCTACTTCGGCGGTAGTTTTCGCCTCGTCAGCTTCGGTGCGCGCGGAATAGCCTGCGACGTCCAGCGCGACGATGGTGGCGAGTCTGCGGGCTTGGGCGTCGCCGGTCATGAAAACTTTCGGCTGAGTAGTGCGGATTGCGGATCATACTAGGCCGGGACGCGGGTTGACTCCAAGCCGAGCCTAATAAGCGCTCAAGGGAAGCCGACCGCTCAAGCATTACCAATGACTGTCCTCGGCGAATTTCTGCCATGCGCCCGAACCGCGCTTATGCGCACGAAGACGCCGCCGCGAAGCTCGCACGTGCGCGCACCGAGACCGGACCCCGCACCTGCAAGAATATCGAAGGCGACTTGGGCTTCGCTGAATGCGCGACGTGTCCGCATTATGGACGCATCACGTCGCCGGTGCAGCTTGGCCGAAACCTTTCTTATGAGCCGGGCGAGTTGGGACCTATTCCTCTGGGCTACACTCGAGACGGAGGGTAGGCGGCACGCGCAGATCGAGCCAGGGCGACATTTCTGCGAGCGCGAGTTCTGGGTCGGGCCCGAACAGCATCTGCCCGATCATCTGCTGCATCCAGGTCGTGCCGGATTTTTGCATATGTCGAGATGATGATGTCGTCGTCGCGAAACTTGAATTCGTTCCAGATCGTGGAATCGAAATGATGGTTGCAAAACTCGCGTGTCTTCTTAGGCCAAAGAGCTTCGGAGGTCATGTCGATCCTTTTTGCAGGCAGCGCGCCCAATCTCCATCTGAGGTTGCTGAAATTGCTGCGATTTCGGTTTAGGTTGACGCTTCTCCTCGTCGATCAGCTGATTGGATGCTCAATGACCCTATCTGACCTCGCCAATCTCTCTACATTCGTCAGCGGCATCGCCGTCGCATCGTCCCTGATCTATCTCGCTATCCAGGTTCACCAAAACACAAAGCACGCGCGAGCCTTGATCCGTCAAGGAAGGGCATCACGTGTTGTGGATGTCCAGCTCGCACAAACGAATGCGGACGTTGCCGCAGCGGTTATCATTGCAAACGGCGGCGAGCCGACGCCGGAGGAGGTTAAACGCAGGCAATTCAGATCCTTGTTCACTGCGCAGTTTCATAGTCACGAAGATTCATTCTCACAGTATCAGAGCGGTTTGATGGACAAAGATGGATGCGCGCTGACGCGAGCCAGTATCGGCAGGTTGTTTAGCCAGCCAGGTTATCACACGGCATGGCAGAGCTTCAAAACACCTGGTACAAAGTTCACCGCGTTCGTAGACGAAATTCTCTCAAAGATGCCGACAACGTCCATGGAAAACGAACGCGTCGGCTGAAACGCGATAGAACTGCCGTGGCGACGCGGCGCTCCAGCCCCAGCTGATGCCCGCGAGCACCAAAGCGCGCGAATGCCGAAAGAAACGAACTACCCGATCCACGAGATCCCTCCACAAAATAGGGACGAAAACACGCGTGGAAATCTCGCCACAAGATACTGTCAATGACTGGATTGGGCGGCACTGCGGCCGTTCGTAACGTAGACTCTATCGGGCAGCTATTGGCCCCAAACGGACACTCAACCCTTGCACCTGCAACAAGCGAGACCTGCCGACCATCGAGCATGGCTCAGGCGCCGGTTCCCATATGCTCTCGCAGACGCGCGGCCTGCGATGAGGCGCCGATGGCTTCGTACTCTTCGACGGCCTGGCTCAGGAGCGACTTGCGCATGGCTTCGTCACCGAGCAAGGCGGCGTGTTCGGTGCGCCATTCGAGCAAGTGCGGTGCCAGGGATTTTGAGCCGGTGCGCTCGATCAGTTCCGCGGCAGTGACCAATGCTTCGCGGGCGGCGTGTTCACCAGGCCCTCCCCGCCATCGACTCGACCTTCACTGCTTCTGTTGTTACAAGCCGCGCTTGAGTGTGCATCGTCGGCGTCCCGTAGAGGACGGCGAATTTAGGGGACGTCCATGAGAATCATTTGTTTCATCGCGCTGTTCGCGAGTGTTTTGTCCGCGTGCGCGACCATGCCGGACACAAATGTAGCCAGCAAAGACGGAGGCGCATATCCTGCTCAGGCGACCTCGAGATACGAAGTGTTTCCAGCGGCGCGCGGGCTCAATCGCGCTGAAGATGGCGTTGCCTTTGCCGATGGCCGGATCATCGTCGCCGATCAGGTACACGGGTTGACGCTCATTTCGCCGGACCAGTCGATCCGCCCCTTCGGCAACTTTGCGAAAGCAGGGTTCCGCCACGACGCAAAGATTTGGCCGGCGGCGCCCAACGGCGTTTCGCTTGAACCGGACGGCGCGCATATTCTCGTTGCTGACATTCACACTGGCGCGATTTATCGCACGAACACAAAAACCGAAACCACCGAACGCGTTTACCAGCACCGCTTCGCGGTCAACACGGCAGTTCGCGACAGTTCGGGCGCCCTCTGGTTCACGCAGTCGACCCGCAATCGCGGCGGTGCGAAATCGGAAGAGCGGCTTACGGCGTCATTCAACACGTACGTGGCGGACGGCGCGTTGTTCCGGATCGCGCCACCATCCGGGCGACGCGCACGGACAAAGCCGCAGCGGATGCTCAGCGGCCTGTGCTTTGCCAACGGCATCGTCATCGACGAAGCACGTGGCGCGCTCTATCTCAACGAGTCCTGCGGCAATCGCGTGAATGCGTATCGACTGTCGGTGAAAACCGGAAAGCTGTCCGAACACCGCGTCCTCGCCAACGTGCTTCTGCCTGACAATATTGAAATGGACGAGCGCGGAAATCTTTTGGTCGCGTCGCTGGTGCGCAATGAAATTCTGACGATCAATCCGGACAATGGCGAAGTGAAATCGATGTTCCGCGCCCCAACCCCCGACAATGATCGCATCTCGGCGGAATGGCGCCGACGGAGCGCGGCGCGGCAGCCGCTGCTTGACCTGTTCACGCCAAGCCTTTGGGCGCCATTGCCCGGGCCGGTGACGGGCGTGATCCAGACGCCAGGCGGCGGGCCGGTCTATGTGTCGGGGCTGGGCGACGCGCTGGTCAAGGTCAAGCCGTAGACGAATTGGCGCAGCGCAGGCGAACGGCGTCTAGCGTGGCGCAGGCCTTGGTCAGAAAGCCGATGGACTGATTCAGCTTGGCGACTTCGGCCGCTCATTTGGACTCTCGCTCGAGCCTGTTGCTCACGCTCTGTCACCGAAAATGGCTGAGCCGACGCGGATATGGGTGGCGCCGAGGGCAATGGCGGTTTCGTAGTCGTGGCTCATGCCCATGCTGAGTTCGGTCAGGCGGGCAGCGCCGTTGCTCTGGCCACCGTCAAGGGGTCCCTGCTGCACCACCTCGCGGGCGGAATGTCCTTCTGCAGCTATGCTCTCACGAACGTCGCCTTTCGGCGAGAACTAGCCGCCTTGCCTCTTACTCCAGCGTCGCGTAGTTCGTCGAGCGGTCGGCGGCCCGCGTGTTCGCGATTCTCTCTACGGCCTCAGCGAGATCTTTCAGATACTGGTCCATTACACCTGTGTTGCTGTTGCTGACCGTGGAATGCAGAGAGTCGGGCGGTCCTTGCCGATCGTGAAACCAGCCGCGTTCGAGCAGCGCATCGCCCAGCGCGAACATGTCGACGCAACGCGCGGACGACGGATCGCTCGCCATCGCAACAAGGTGGTAATTGCCAGCGCCCAGTACGCGGATGCCGTCGATCGCCAAAATTCCTGCGCGCATCTGATCGGCGTTGCGCAGCATCGCCGTGGTGAGCCGCAGATATCCCTCCATTCCCAAATGTTGCATCACCGCCCATGCAGCAGCCATCGGCAGGCCAGAACGCGTGCCTTGCAAATTGGGCGAGGCGTAAAATCCGCCCAGCCAATCGTCGAACACGAAAGTCTGATAGGCGCGCAAGTTCTTGTCGCGATAGAGCACGACCGATGCGCCCTTGGGAGCGTAACCGAGTTTGTGAATGTCGGCCGAAACTGACGTAACTCCATCGACGCGGAAATCCCATGGCGGCACCGGTCGGCCCAAGCGCTCCACAAACGGCAGCACGAAGCCGCCCATGCAGGCGTCGACATGGCAATTCGCATTCGACGCGCGAGCCAAGGATGCGATCGCGGGAATATCATCGACCACGCCTTGCGGATATTGTGGTGCCGAACCCACAATGAGCACCGTGTCTCGGCCGACTGCGCTCGCCATAGCATCTGTGTCGGCAGTCCAGTCATCACGAACTTTGGTTTTTGAAAGCTTGATGTCAAACAGATGTGCGGCTTTGTGAAACGCCGCGTGCGCGCTTTCCGGAACAACCATATGGGGCGCGGTGATGCCGCGTTCCTTGCGGCCGCGCTCGCGCGCAGCGAGAACCGCGCACAGTATGGATTCCGTACCACCGCTCGTCATGAAGCCAGCTACACTTTGCGGGCCGTGCAGCAAGTCAGCTGTCCAGCGCACCACTTCGGCTTGAATGGCGCCTAAGGACGGGAAGGCTTTCGTATTGAGCGCGTTTTCATGCAGGTAAAGTTTCGCGGCACGCTCTGCCACTTCGTGCACCGTCGGACCGCCGTCATAGATCATGCCGAACGTTCGCCCATCCTGCCAACGCACATCATGCGCGCGTTTCGATTCCAGATCCGCGATGACCTCATCGATGGGACGACTTGCTTCAGGCAACGGCATGGTTGGTATCCGCATTTACTCCGCCCGTTATCGAGGCATCTCAGGACGTAGGCAAGAGCCCGTGATCAGCGCGCAAGGCCGACCACCGCCTGATCGATCAGTTTCGGGCCCTCACGCACGACGAGGGCGCGCCACAGCTCATCTTGGGGCACAAAGCACTTGCGCGCCGTCGCACGGAACCGGCTGTGTGCCTCTGCCATGCGATCGGAGCGATCGACAAAACGCAGCCAACGCTCGTAGAGCGTAACGTAGATGAGGTCCGACAGGGCACCCTCTCGTTCGGTGCCAAACTCGACGACGGCGCCGGTAATGTCTGCCTGGGGTAGCCAGTGCCCGAGGGCTTGAGTCATCTGACCGGTCTTGAGCAGCGGCATTGCACTCAGCTTTGGGTCCTGCGCAATCGCTTCTTCCAGCGGAGAGCGTTTCCAGTGCGCGACGAGGGTTTCGCCCCACCACGCGGCCAGGCGCTTTGCGCTGATGCTGCCCGGGCCACCCATCGGGAGTACGGCGACTTCGCCGAAGGCACCGACGCCAGTGTGCCAATCGATGAGGCCGACACGTTCGGCGCCAGACAGCAGGGGAACGACATGGTCGCGCATGACCAGGTGGCCGAACTCCGCTTCGGTGCCGCCATAGGAAATGCCCTCTTCATCTTCGTACTGGCCGAAATCGACCGCAACCTGCACCGCCGCAGGTCCCAGTTCCGCGGCCAGTCGTTGTTGCGCGGCGAGAAGGTGCGTCAGCGTTTCGAGCGACATGTCCGGTACGCGGATAAGTTCGCGCACATGCGAATAGAGATGATTGGTGGGCGGTGCACTCGACCAATCGACGAAATTGCGATTGAGATCGACGTTGTGTTCAGTGAGGCGGCTAACCCAAGCAAAGCCCCAGGGGTTCAGCGCGTGCACCAACAGGACGGCGGTGTTAGGCGGCAGGTGGTTCGGTTCGTTTTCGAGCCAGACGCTTTGTACCGCTGAGCCGGCGGGTCCCTCGAAGCCATGCATGCCGGAAGTAACGAGCAAGACCCGGGACGCATCCATGGGCCCGAGCCAAGCGAGATCGACAGCCAGTGTGCCTCCGTCTGGCGCGTCGAGCTCGGGGTGGGTGACTGAACTTAAGTGCGCGCCCGCCGCGTGCGCGGCACCGGTAAAGCGCTCGCGCGCTTGACGATAGTCGTCGCTGAAATAGCCGATCACAAGTTGCGAGTTTCCTTGTTGAGGCTCCTGGTAAAGCAAAGCAATGAGGACGTCACAAACGCAACAAGTTTCTCCAGGCCGGCCCATTTATCGCGTGAGCAGAGAACAAGCGTTTACCGCGCTGTGCCAGCCCAATCGGTCGAACGATATTTAAGCGCAATGAGCTAATCACGACGTCCAAGCAGGGCGTCAGTCAGCTCCACTGCAAGGCACCACATTGCCAACGACCGCAATCGGCGAAGTCCGGTCGGATCGCCGGCGGTTGATGAAGCGACGCAACTGGCCCTATTCGGACATTCGCCTCGCGTATGGTTCCCTGTTGGGCTGTCGCTGACCAAGAGCTTGGGCAAGGCGCAAGCGCTGTGGCAGGTGTATCAGCAGAAGCTCGCCGAGGTGCGGCGCAGGGATGCGCAGGAGGGCGCTTACGACCGCGCGCTAGGGAGAGGTTGGGTCGCGAGCCGATAGCTGGGGAATAGGTATGCTGTCACCCAATTCGGAATTCGGGCACAGGTCGACTTTGATTTGCGTGCAGAGGCTTCCCTCGCTCACCGTTAGCCGGCGACGACAGAAACCGTGACCGCGGGTGCGCGCGGTGACGGCAACCGAAAGGTCGGTATAGATTCGTCAGTTCTTTGCCAAATGAACTTCGCCGCCTGTCTCGGAGGGACAACCATCCTTAACGGCGAGCGGGCCCCAGATGCCCCTGAGTTCTAGCGGCGTCCCGCGCTCGACAATCTGTAGTTCGCCGGATGCAATGCACCACGTGCCCAATTTCGGAGTTGTCCATCGTATGCCACGGAAGGAGACATTCCTGCCTTGCACTCGCCCTTCGAAACTATAAACACTTCTATTGCTGCCATCGAGGTTCGCTAGGGCGATGGTACCCGAAATACTTGCTCCTTCCTGCCGGATTGTCCATTCGTAACCGAATTTGCTTTGCCCCTGTGAGGCAAAGCCGCGCCAGTTGCCTGTCAAATTCAGGGGTTGAGGCGCGACGATTTCGCCAGGACCGCAGTTGCCAATGCAGGCGCGTTTGCCTTCGACCTTAGCGCTGGCGGCGATCGCCGTCATGGTTTCGAGGGCGAAGTCCTTGTCGACGCTGGCGCCCGAAGGGGCGCCTTTGCCGGTTATCATGCCGAGTTCGATCGCGGCGCCGTTGAGTTTGGCGCGGCCGTACATGACATAGGCGCCGGATTTGGAAATGAACTCGATGTATTTCCATTCCAGCGTGCGACCGCCGGGCAGCGCGGTTTTGTCGCTGTAGTCCCCCGTATCCTTCAAGCTTACCCGGGCGGCGCGCATCACAACCTGGCGTGCAGCGTGAGAGAGCATGGCAAAGCCTTCGGTCTCGTCGAAACTATCAACGATCCAGCCCTCGGGAACGACATAGGACAGTCCGTCTTGCGTTTTCAGCCGGCTGCCGGGCGCAATGGAAGTGATCGGGCCCATGTCCGTGCGTGCCGATGCGAGGGGTACGCCGCAGGTTTTGGCGGCGAACGATTTCCAACTGTTCAGAAGGCCGGCGCGTTCGAGCGCATCGTCTTCGTCGTCCATCGGCGGCGGCGAGGTGCGCCAAATGTCTATGGCGCGCAAATAATTGGGGCACCTTTGTTTCTGACCGCCAGTGCCGTCCACGGGGGTGGCGAACGCGAAGCATATTTCGCTGTAGGCGGTGAGATATTTTGGGGTCTTGGCGGTCAACAAAGCCTTGGCGGTTTCACACTCGGCGCGGGCGCCGGCGGCATCATTTCTGAACGAATTTTTCATCAACGCTTCAGCCGTGGCATCAATCATCCGGCCTTCGAGTTTCGGGTAAGCGTAAGCTGATGAGGCAGCGGCGAGGACTGCAAGGGCAAGCGCTAAAAAGCGGATCATCGTGCTCTTTCGGGGCGCGCCGTCTGTGGCGGCTTTGGCTGAAGATGGATTCCAAATACAACGCTGCCATGCCGCCTGTCCACCGTCGCATGCGTTGGAACGATCTGCAGGGCCGTGAACTCATGTCAACGGG
>JBKJZU010000326.1:0-4011 GCA_046715015.1 Micropepsaceae bacterium | reverse complement strand
ACCTGCGCCCGCACAAAGATATCGCGAGCTTCGAGCCGACGCCGCACCATCTGACGCTGATTGAGCCGGACTGCTACGAGCGACTTGGCACATATGCGCAGATTAACCCGCCGGTGCGCGACAAGTCGCATTGGGAGGCGATCTGGAACGGCGTGCGCGAGGGCGTCGTGGACGTGCTGGGTTCCGACCACGCGCCGCATACGCGCGAAGAGAAGGACAAGGGCTATCCCGACACGCCATCCGGCATGACGGGCGTGCAGACCTTGGTTCCGATCATGCTCGATCACGTGAACGCGGGGCGGCTTTCGCTCGAGCGGTTCGTCGATCTGACGGCGCATGGGCCCCAGCGTTTGTTCGGTTTGGCGACGAAGGGCCGGATCGCCGTCGGGTTCGATGCGGACTTCACGATCGTCGATCTGAAAGCCAAGCGCATGATCGAGAACAAATGGATCGCAAGCCGCTGCGGCTGGACGCCGTTCGACGGTGTGACGGTGACGGGCTGGCCGGTGGGCGCGATCCTGCGCGGTGAAGTCGTGATGTGGGACGGCGCGCTCAACGGTTCGGCGCGCGGAAAGCCGCTGTCGTTCTTGGAGACGATCGGCGCTTCCTAGTGAATGCTGATCTCGTGGCCGACGTGGCGGATGTCGAGCGGGCAGAGGATGCCGCACGCGCCGACGCGGACCGAGTGCAAACGGCCGTCGAGGTTCTTTTCCCAGAAGGTCAGGAATTTCGACAGCACCGGGAATTCCGGCGCCATATCCAGTTCCTGCCAGACGAACGTCTGGAGCAGCTTCGGATGATCCGGCATGTGGTAGAGAATTTCCGCCGTCGTCAGGCGGTAGCCTTTCAACATCAAATTCAACTGGGCCACTTCAAACTCCCGCGATTGAGTACGCCAAAACGCGAACGCTCTTCCCGGACCGGCGCACGAACCCCACGAGTCTGAACGCGATCCGTAAACTTATCGTGGCTCGGGATTCTGCAACCGTCGAGTGTTTCAATGCGGGATGCTTGACGTTGGAGGCGAATTGCGGTGCGTTCGCCACAGTTAGCCCCTTACTGGCGCTCACCATGTTCGAGTGCCAAAGGAAATCGAGCAATGTCTGCACAATTTCGATGCATCTTGGTAACCAAGTCCGAAGCCGGACAGACTGCACAGCTGTCGGAAATCGCAGAGCGCGACCTCGGCGAGGGCGACGTCACCGTCGCCATTACGCACTCGACGCTGAACTACAAAGACGGACTTGCCGTGACGGGCGCGGCGCCGGTCGTGCGCAAGTTTCCGCTCGTCGCCGGCATCGACTTCGCGGGCCATGTGCTGACGTCGGCGGACGCGCGGTTTAAGCCCGGTGATGCTGTGGTTGCGAACGGCTGGGGCATGGGGGAGTCGTACAACGGGGGATATTGCACGCGCGCGCACGTGAAGAGCGGCTGGCTGGTGCATATGCCACGCGCCTTTACACCCGCCGACGCGATGGCGATCGGCACGGCCGGCTACACGGCGATGCTTGCGGTCATGGCGCTTGAGGATTTGGGGCTGACACCCGCGAAAGGACCCGTGTTGGTGACGGGGGCTGCCGGCGGCGTCGGCAGTGTTGCGATTGCGTTGTTGTCGAAGCTTGGATTTCGGGTCGTTGCGTCCACCGGCCGGCTGAACGAGGCCGACTATCTGCGCGCGTTGGGCGCCAGCGACGTGATCGACCGGGCGGAACTTAGCGGCGATGTGCGCCCGCTTGCGAAGGAACGGTGGGCGGGCGCTGTCGATTCCGTTGGTTCGAAGACGCTTGCCAACGTTCTTGCCGGAACGAGCTATGGCGGGGCGGTCGCCGCATGCGGCCTGGCGCAAGGGATGGACCTGCCATCGTCGGTAGCGCCGTTTATCCTGCGCGGGGTCACGCTTGCGGGGATCGAGTCCGTCAACTGTCCGATGCCGCGGCGCGTCCAGGCATGGGAACGGCTGGCGCGGGACCTCGACATGGCGAAGCTGGCCGACGGGTTAAAGACTGTGCGGTTGGAAGACGTGCTGTC
The DNA here is from genome assembly GCA_046715015.1 of Micropepsaceae bacterium. GTDB lineage: Bacteria > Pseudomonadota > Alphaproteobacteria > Micropepsales > Micropepsaceae > SZUA-430. The sequence continues at coordinate 1,983 of JBKJZU010000326.1, read as the reverse complement.
GTTGGGTGTGCAAATTCTTAAGGGCCAGGTCAGGGGCCGCATTGTTGTCGATGTGCAGCGTTAGGACTTATTAACCAGCATCAGCCACCTTTTCGGCGTGCGATAGCGATTTCGGCGGCATACCGGCTCCGCTATGATCGCGCGCGTTTTTGATCCCGGGAGCTCTTCGCCAGTGACTGCAGGTCTTGACTGGCTCTTGCTGATCGGCGGCGGGATCGTAATCGGCATCATTGCGGCCGCGCCAATCGGGCCTGCGAACATCATCTGCATTCGCCGTACGCTTTCTTATGGGCAGTTGAACGGATTCTTGGCCGGGCTCGGCGCCGCAATCGGCGACGGCGTGTTCGCAGTCGTTGCGGGCTTCGGTGTGAAGTGGGTGTTCGACGCGATCCAGGAAATGGGCGCGCCGCTGCAGCTCATGAGCGCGGCGATCCTGATGTTTTACGGCGCGCGCGTCTTCATCTATGCGACGCCGCCAGAGATATTGCGGAACCCGGACGGCAGCATGCAGACAGGATCCGTCGGCAAGCTTGCGGGTGGGTTCGCCGCCACGTTCGCGCTCACCATCACCAATCCGGCGACGATGGTCGGTTTTGCGACCATGTTCGGCGCGTTTCGCGAAGTCGTGGACTATCACGTGAATTATTTTGCGACGTTCATCATGGTTTTGTCGGCCTTTGCGGGCTCGGTCCTCTGGTGGTTCGTGGTCACGGCGGTGACCAGCTACTGGCATCAGTCGATCGAGCAAGGCACACTGAAGCGTATGAACCAGGCTTCGGGCGGTTTCATTTTCGTCACCGGCGCGGTGCTGCTCGGCTATGCCGTCTGGCACCGCATCTTCGGGTGACCGGCGCGCCGTTTAAGCTGGCGTGCCTAGACCATGTCGTGCTTCGCGTGCCCGATATGGGCCGCGCGCTGGCGTTTTATCGCGACGTATTGGGCGCGCAGATCGAACGTACGCTGGAGCGGATCGGGATGGTCCAGTTGCGCGTGGGCACTTCGATCATCGATCTGGTCGATCTGAACGGCGATTGGCTGAGGGCGGCCGGCGCGAAGGCGTTCACGTCCGATGCGGTCAACGTCGATCACATTTGCATTCGTATCGAGCCGTTCGACGAAGGCGCGATCGAGGCTTACCTGAAAGGGCACGGCGTCGACATCGGCGAGAAGGGCATTCGCTATGGCGCCCAAGGCGACGGACCCTCGATCTATATTCGCGATCCGTTCGGTACGACCGTCGAACTGAAAGGTCCCGCGACGCCGATCGAAGCGGATGCGCCGGTGCTCAAGACCGAGCGTTTGATCTTGCGCCCGTTGCGGCGGTCGGATGCGGAGGCGTTGCTGCCGCTCTTTCGCGACGGCGAGACGTTGCGTTATTGGGCGTTCGGCCCGATTGAGACGATGGCGCAAATGCACGACATCATCGCGGGCAACCTGCCGCCGCAGAATGCGCCGCAGTCGTCGTTCGCGATCACGCACGACGGGCGAACCGTCGGGGTCGTCAATTTCTATCGCCATCAAGATGGCATGGCGGGGCTTGGCTATATCCTCGACAGAGCGCTGTGGGGAAAGGGATACGTGAGCGAGGCGATCGGTGCCGCGCTCGATCACGGGTTCGGGACGTTGAACCTGCATCGCATTTGGCTCGAGATCGATCCACGCAACCACGGCTCGATCCGGGTCGCGGAGAAATGCGGTTTTGTCGCCGAGGGCGTCGCGCGCGAATCGTTCTTGCTCGCCGGCGACTATCTCGACAGCGTCTACTACGCGATGCTGCGCGACGAATGGCTCCGTATGCGTGGACTGGACGTAGTCAGCCACTAGCGCAAGCAGTATGGGAGAACGACGATGCCGATTCCGGATTTCCAATCCCTCATGCTCCCGATTCTAAAGACTGTTAGCGACGGCCATGATCATGCGGGATCAGCGCTTATCGCCGCCATGTCGAGCCAGTTTGGGCTTACAGAGACAGAGCGTGCTGAG
>JBKJZU010000325.1:0-2903 GCA_046715015.1 Micropepsaceae bacterium | reverse complement strand
AAGGCGTCCTTGCGTGCTGGTTTCACATGCATGGGCGGGAATCTTCGATCACGAACGGGCGCGCGCGGAAGAGCTTGCGCGGCTGGGTTACGTGGGCTTTGCGCTCGACGTCTATGGGAAGGGCGTGCGCGGCGATCCGATGGGCGACAACAGCGCACTGATGGGACCGTGGCTGAACGATCGCGCAAAGCTGAAGCAGCGTCTGCTGGCGGCGGTTCAGGCCGCGAAAGCGCATCCCTCCGTCGATCCGAACCGGATTGCGATGATCGGCTATTGCTTCGGCGGCTTGTGTTCGCTCGATGTCGCGCGGTCTGGCACGTCCGAGGTGCGCGGGGTTGTGAGCCTGCACGGCATCTTCGCACCACCCAATCTCGGGACCCAGGCGCCGATCAAAGCGAAGGTGCTGGTGCTGCACGGTTGGGACGACCCGATGGCCACGCCGCAAAACGTACTCGACCTCGCGAAGGAAATGACGGCGGCAAAGGCGGACTGGCAGGTCCATGCCTATGGCCACGCGATGCACGCTTTCACAGCCGAAGGCGCGAACGCGCCGGAACGCGGAATCAAATACGATAAGGCGGCCGACCGACGCTCGTGGGTCGCGACGACTGACTTCTTGAAGGAAGTGTTCGGTTAGAACTTCACCGAGACTCCCGCCTGGACCAAACGCGGCGCGCCGGGAAGCATGCCGCGCGTTTGATCGACGACGTAGACCTCATCGAACACGTTCTTGACCGTGACGAACGCGGTCAGCGGCGTGTCGGGTATGTCGACGTTGACGGTCGCGTTCCAGATCAGCGCGCCTTCGATGCGGCCGCGCTGACCGTCGGCGGTGACGGGGATCGTTTCCAAATCGTCGCTGTACACTTCGCCGGTGTATTGCGCTTCGATTTCGGCGGTGACGAGGTTGTCCCACTCGTAACCGACGGCGGAGGAGATGAGCCACTCCGGCGCATAGGGTAAGCGGTTGCCGCTGACTGAAACGCCGCCGAAGCCCGGGACGGACGAGAAACGCGTGCCCTTGAACTCCGCGGTCGGAATATAGGTCGCGGCGGTGCGCAGGTAGATGTCGTCTTGCGCGAGCAGACCCGTGTCGCGCAGCGAGCCGCGGAGCAGGAGTTCCAGGCCCTCATGCAGCGTTTCGCCGGCGCTCGTCAGTGTCGCACCGATGCCGCCCGCGGCGCTGGCCGGGATGATCTGGTTCGAGAAATCCATGCGGAAATAAGTGAAGTCGCCGTAGAGCCCCTTCGTAATGTCGCCCCGGACGCCCAACTCCCAGTTGACGCTTTCTTCTTCGGCGAGATCTACCGTCGCGCCGGTCGTGTTCGAGATGACGTCTTCGACGCGCGGCGGCGAGAAACCCTTATGCACGCCGGCGTAGACGACCGCCTTGTCCGAGAGTTCGTAGAGAATCCCCAAGCCCGGGATCACGACATCAAGCGTCGTTTCGCCCTCGGCACCGTTCAACCGGTTGCGGCGGTCGAACTCGATATGTTCGAAGCGCACGCCGGGCTCGACCAGGAAGCCGCCGAGGTCGATCTCGGTCGTGAGGAAAGCCGACGTCGCGTAGATATTGCGGTCGTTGTCTTCACGCACACCGGCATTGACGCCAACGCCTGGCAGGCGCGCGAACGGCGTGTCGCCATTCCACTGGCGGCGATGCTGATCTTCGACGTGATAGCGCAGGCCCGTCTCCGTGCGGGTGGCAAGGCCGAACAGCGTGTGTTCGAACGAGAGGCGGCTTTCGACGCCGGCGGCAATGTAGTCGCGCAAACGGCCTTCGTTGCCGCAAGTCGTGCTCAGGTTCGCCATGCCCCCGCACGCCGGATCGCTTGAGTCGTTCGGACGTTGTCCCGAGTTCGACGATTGGCGCCACCAGTCGCGCGTGAAATGCGAGCCGTAGAGCGTCGTCTTCAGCGTCGTCGCGCCGTCGATAAACCAGGCGTGGCTAAGCGCGCCGCCGTAACGCTCTGCCTCGAAACGGTCGTTCTTGAACGGGTTCGCGTAAGGGTCAGCCTGGAACTCGGCGAGGCGGAGGCCCGAGTAAGTGATCTTGCTGTCTTCGGCGTAGCGGCTGATGCGGGCAGTGAGCGCTTGGTTGTCGGCGATGTCCCACTCCACTTTCAGCGCGACGTCGTTCATGCGAATGCGCGTGTTGTCGCGCGCGCCGTCGCTTTCCTTGATCTGCCCGTGGGCGAGCGCCCGACCGCCGAGGAACGGACCGCCGATGGTCGCATCGACTTCCAGGTACTCGCGGTTACCCGCAGCAATCGTGGCGCGCCCTTCGAATGCCTCGGGGGCTTGTGGCGTGATGTAGTTGACAACGCCGCCCACGGTGTGCGGTCCAAAACGAACTTGGCTTGCGCCCTTCAACACTTCGATGCGGCTGTAGCGTTCGACGGGCGGATGGAAGTAGGTCGCATTGTCGCCATAGGGCGCGAAGGCGAGCGGGATGCCGTCTTCGAGCAGCAGCACCTTGCTCGAACGCGTCGGGTTCATGCCGCGAAAGCCGATGTTGGGCCTCATGCCCATGCCTTCTTCGTCGCGCGGATATGCGCCGGGGACTGAGCGCAACGCCTCGTTCACCGTGAAGACGCGGGAGCGTTCGAGCTGCTCGGCCTCGATCGTTGCGCCCGAACCCGGAATGCGGAGCAGGTCCTTGCGCTGGCCGATGACGACGACGTCGGGTTGGCGCGGGCCTGTAATTTCGACCTGCTCCACCTTCTTGTCGGGATCGTTCGGAGCGGCGGGTGCAGACGGCGCAGGCGCGTCGGCCCGTGCCGCCGCAGTGGCGAAAACAGCCAAAGCGAACAGAATTTGATGCCTGCCCATCACACCCCAAGTCTTGTTGCGAATGATTTTCAGCCGCATTAGCAACTCGTGACCTCAGGGTCAATGACGCG
>JBKJZU010000324.1:0-2662 GCA_046715015.1 Micropepsaceae bacterium | reverse complement strand
GCCAGCCACTTCGCACGCGGGATGCCGCGGCCAGTGAGTTCGCGCAGGCGCTCGGCGACGAAGGCGTAGACGGGCGCGTGCGGCTTGCCCAGATAGATCACTTCGCCGCCTTGGCGTTCGTAATCCTGTGCGAGGGCACCGGCGCAGTAGATCATCTGGTCGCCGCGCTGCACGACGAGGTCGGGGTTTGCACAGAAAAACGGCAGACGGCGTGCGAGGGCCTCATGCCAGTAATCGCGATAGTCGTCGGGGCCTTCTTTCGTGTCGTCGAATGGGCCGGTGCAGACGATGGCATCCGCATCTTTCATGGCGACTTGGTGGACGGCGAGGTTTTCGAACAGCGGCCAGTCGCGGTCGGGGCCGACACGGTGGATGTTCAGCGGCGCGCGCTCGATCAGCAGGCGGCGGGTTAGATCGCCGGAGGTGACGAGATCATCGTAGGCGTCCGCCGTGACGGAAAGGCTTGCGAGTTGTTCGCGGATCGGGCCGTTCGGACGCGGCGCGTTCGAGAGCAGCAGCACGGTGCCCTGTTCGCGATAGCGGCGCAGCGTGTCGACGACGCCGGGATACGCTTCACGCCCGTTGTGAATGACGCCCCAGATGTCGCAGACGAGAACTTCGTAGCGCGCGGCGATTTCGTTCAGACCGGAGATGATCTTCATGCGCTTTTATCGTAGCCCCAGCGTTGAACCCATGGCGCGAGCTGCGGCAGTACCGGGCTCATGTGGCGTTCGTATTTCTTCCACTGACCCGCGCCGGTTTCGTAAAGGCCCTTCTTGACCTGCAGACCGCTTGGCGTGGCGGACAGCCGCGCCGATTGCGCGAAGTTGCGCATCTCGTCCTGCCACGTAACGCCCATGGCCGCACACAGGCGCTGTCCTTCGCGTTCGAGGTTTGCGACGAGATCTTCGTAGCGGACAGTGGTCACGTCGAGCGCGAGCTTCTTCTGATAGGTCTCGAACAGGTCCATCACCGCGCCGTAATAGCGCGCGGCGCCTTCGAGCGTCAGAAGCTCGAACATCGATGGGTTGACGCCCAGGCGGCGGCGAAAGCAACTGAAGACGACGTCGCGCGGGTCGCGCAATGCGAAGACGATCTTCGCGTTCGGGAACAGGCGACGGAGCAGCGGCAGCTTGATCGTGTTCAGCGGCAGCTTATCGAGGAAGACGCGGCCCGTGACGTTGGCGCCGCAGCTTGCCACGCTTTCCCAATAGGCGCGGCGGAAGCGGCCGGCTTCGACCTCCGACATGCGGCCGAATTTTGCGATGACGTCGGGGCCTTCGAGCAGGCTTGCGGCATCGCCCACATGATCGCGTTCTTCCGTCGAGACCACGTTCGGATGCGCCGTGAGCACCGCTTCCAGCAGCGTCGTGCCGCTGCGCGGAAAGCCCATCAAGAAGGCGTGGCCTGTTTCGCCGTTCGTTTGTGCGGCTGCTGATGCAGGCCACTTGATCGGATTTGCAGGCGCCACGTCGAATTCGGCGCGCAGTTCGCTCACCTGTTCGTAAGCGCTTTGGCGGTTCGCGAACAACGGGGTGTAGGCCTGCACGAAGAGTGCGCCGGAATTCGTGTAGGCATCGAAAGCCGCGTCAGTTTCGCCTTGCTCGTCCAGCGCGTCGCCTAGAACGCTGGCCGCGTTGGCGCGCGCTTCCGCCGGTACGGACGCATCGGTTGCGATCGGGCGCAACCGTTCGATGACGTCCGCCGTCTTGCCTTCGGCGAGGTCCGCGCCTGCGAGCACCAGGACAGCATCGAATTCCTGCGGGTTGCGCGCGAGCGCCTCGTTCGCATAACGGCGCGCGTCATTCCAGTTGGCTTGGCGCGCGGCGAGCGAGGCGATGCGGGCAAGCGTTTGCGAGCGGCCGGGTTCCATCGCATCGGCGCGCTTGAAACACGCATCCGCGCGCGCGAGATCGCCCAGCATTTCGCGCGCGAGGCCCAAACAGAAATGCGCGTGGGCGTAGGTCGGCGCGACTTCGACCATGCGCTGGAACACGTCGCGCGCGCCGGTCGCTTGCACGAGGCGCAGGCGCAAGAGCCCTAGGGCTTCGAGGACGCCGGTGTTGCGCGGCTCAAGCGCTTGGGCCGCTTCGAGGTCGGCCATCGCTTCGCGATTGCGGCCGTGGACCTCGAAGAGTTGCGCGCGCAGGTTCAGATAGAGCGCGTCTTGCTGGCCGTTCTTCAGCGCGTCGAGCGCGAGTTCGGTCGCGCGCTTCATGTCGCCTTGGCGGAGCGCTGCCGTCACGCTCGTCTTCATCGTTAGATCGATCATGGCGCGCACACTAGGGGCGCCGCGTGGCCGCTACAATGTGCTTTTCAGGCGCGTTTGAGGGCGCGCAGACGCTGCGGCGACGGGGCGCTTTGCGTCGCCGGATGCTGCTGGCGTTGGCCGAGAAGCGTGTCACGGATCTGTTGCGGCTCGCCGAACAAGAAGCCTTGGCCGAAGTCGACGTCGTGGTCGAGAAGGCGAATGACGTCGCGCTCTTCCTCCACGCGCTCGGCGATGAGGTTGAGGCCGAAGCGGGCGAGCAGTTCTTTCAGATCCGCCGGGCGAACGCGGGCGCCCGACGTGGCCGCGTCGGCGAGCAGAAGGCTTGCCGGCACTTTGAAATAGCGTACCTGACGGGCGCGGGCGCTGGCGAAGTCGATGTCGAGCGTCGTG
>JBKJZU010000323.1:0-2676 GCA_046715015.1 Micropepsaceae bacterium | reverse complement strand
GCGCGATGGAGACCTTCGTCTGCCATCCCGAGCGTGGCGGCCCGTATCCGCCCGTCCTGATGCTGATGGATGCGCCGGGCATCCGCGAGGAGCTCTACGAGATGGTCCGCCGGCTGGCGACGGTCGGCTACTACGTGATGCTGCCCAATCTCTATTACCGCGAAGGCGTGATGGAGTTGGGCCGCATTCCGATGGACCCTCAAGCGCCGGAACGCGCGCGGATGATGCAGCTGATGGCGTCGCTCACGATCGCCAAGATCATGGACGATACGGACGCGCTGCTCGCGTTCGCGGCAAACGACAAGGCCGCAGGCAAAGGCAAGGTCGGCACCGTCGGTTACTGCATGAGCGGCCAATTTGCGATCAACGCGGCCGCGCGGCATCCGGACCGCGTCGCCGCCGCAGCCTCGATCTATGGCGTGCGCCTGATCACCGATCAGCCCGACAGTCCGCACGTCGTGGCGAAAAAGGCGAAGGCGGAACTCTATTTCGCTTGCGCCGAGACCGACCACTGGATGCCGCTCGAGCAAGTCGAGCCGTTGCGCGTCGCGCTTAAAGACGCGGGCGCCAAAGCCGAAGTCGAGATCTACGCCAAGACCGAACACGGCTTCGCCTTCCCCGCCCGCCCGATCTACGACAAGCCCGCAGCGGAGCGGCATTGGGAGCGGTTGTTCGCGTTGTTCGCGCGGAACCTCAGCGCCGCGACGTGAGCCGCGAAACCCGGCACTTTTCCAGCCTCAATGCACGGTTGCGGAAAAACACGAGAAATCGAATCCGTTAGATGCGTTAGGAGGGCTGAGTCCTGCGGAATTATCCGTTTGGAATCCGTTAGGAATCCGTTTGCCATCCGTTTGGTCGCCATGCCGCGGTCGGCAGAAACGCTCGATTCTCTAGGAGTGAACGTACAACCGACAGGGGAGCCGGTTTCCGAGAAACTCAGCGCACCGGCGATGCCAAGCGGGAGTTTCGTGTCACGTATTCCGAAAGGCGCGCGCCGATGCGCACGCTGCGATCGACCGCGACGTGGTGTGGACTCTGATTCAGTTGTCAAGTTGCAGCCGCTGGCCCGAGGGTCAGGGTAAGACCGAGACCATAAGTTATAGCTATTTGAAAGTCACGTGCGGTGTTGTCGCGGACAGCTTGTCGCGCCGCCGTTTCTGGCCAGTGTCAACGACGAAGTCGCGGGCAATGCCAGCGCCGTTTGACGGGCTGAAGCGGCGGGGCCAATCTGAATACCGGAATCGCCGGAGGAGAGCGCGGCGCCATGGCTGACCGTGGCATCAACACACCTTTAGGAGGCGACGGCTTCGGCGGTCCTGTCGCCGTAGCGCTGCTCGTGGGTGCGGGCTTCTCGCTCTGGTCGGTCTTCGCGCTGTCGACGGCGCTGGGCGTAGCGGCCGTCCTCTTCATCGCGCTTTGTATCTACGTGCTCTCTCAGCTCGGCGCGTTGGAGGAGCCGCAGAGCGTGTGGGTCGGCCTTCTCCTCGTGCTCGCGATTTTGGGCGTGCTTCTCATTCATCCGCTGGCGATCGACTACCAAGTCGTCCCGTTCACCTGGGCCGGTTGGACGGTCATCGGCCTTTTCATCGCAAGCCTGCTCGCCGGCGCCTGGCTCGTGCTGTCAGCGCTCGGCCGCGTGCTCGCGATGATCGGCGTGGCCGCCGCCGTCGCCGCGATGGTCGTCCTGCCGCCGCCGCGCGTTGCCGACGACGCCGAGCCCTGGCACATCGATCTCACGGTCCTCGACGAGAACGGCGACCCGCTGAAGGAGGCCGTCGCGCAATGCTCGACCGCGATGGTGTGGGACGGCGAAGGCGCCGTGGAATTCAGCCACCTCGTCTCGCAGACAACCGACGAAGATGGCCTGGCGCGCTTCACCTTCCGCGAGGACACGCGCCTCAAAGTGGCGGTCTGCACGGCGCTCAAGGAAAACGACGGCGGCGCGAGCTGGATGTCGCCCCGCGACGAACACTTCGCCCGCGCACTCTACCCGCCGAAGTCCGCCGTGCTCGCCGCCCCCTTCCCCGGTCACGACTACAAACTCACGCTGCAGCTCGAGCGGCGACAGCCGGCCCGGCAATAGCGGCACTCATCTTCCTCCGCGCGCGGAAAGGACAGCGCTCAGCACTTGTCGTAGGGAAAGGCCTGCTTGGCGATGCCGATTATGCAGCCGGGCAGTTGCTGTCCGCCTTCGTGGCTCACACCTTCCGGCGTGTTGCCGATGACGGCATTGCCGCCGATCGTCACCTTGAAAATGGAAAACAGGACGTAGTCTTTCCGGTCGATATAGACTTCGCTCTGCAGATTATCCGTTGCCAGCGTTTTCAGTTCTGCGGGCATGTCGGGTCCGCCAGCAGATGATGGGGCCAACTGCGCCGCAACATGCGCGTTGATCTGGCTGCGCACGTCATCGGTCGATGGATTGGTGTAGGCGAGGCCGATCGCAGCCAAAATCAATACGATCAATAGGAATCTCATGTGGCCTCGCGCTTGTTGCGTGCACGCTCATTGCGCGCACGTCGGATTCGTCTAGCCGAAATTCACCGTTGTCCTGGGACCGCCGGCTTCCAACCGGCATTTGGGGCGGCGGAGCTGCGTTGAGAAGAGCCGGCGGGAAGCCGGCGGTCCCAGGGCTTTCAGGCCTTCGCGGTCGGGCGATCGCGGATGCGTTCGTAG
>JBKJZU010000322.1:0-3155 GCA_046715015.1 Micropepsaceae bacterium | reverse complement strand
TCGACAGCGCGTTCCTGATGCTGTCGCGGCCGTGCGGGTTGTGGCAGATCACACCAGCGCTTTTGGCCGACGGTTCGACAGTCAACGTTGAATACACCGGCTTTCCGGTGTTCGACGAACAGCGCGGTCGCGGCCAGATCATGTTCCTCATCGTGCATACGATTGCGGATGTGGGGAAGGCACCCGGCATTCACGCGGTGCAACATTCGACCGAGTGGCACTGGATCGAACTGCGGAACGTCTAGGCTGCGGTGTCCCGTCGCGTGCGATCAACTCGAGAAGGCACGCGCGTATTTGACCTTCCAGCGCCCGCCGGCAAGTGCGCCAGCCCTTAGCTCCAGTGCCATGAACGCGTCGCCCGAATAGGGTGCCTCAAGGAGCTTTGCGAGCAAGGCCGAAAAGCCAAAAACGCGGTAGTAGCTGGGATGACCCAGGACCACGACCACGTCTTCCTGTGCCTCAGCTAAAACACGCAGTGCGAAGCGGGTGAGCGCCTTGCCAACGCCCGAACGCTGATGCGCGGGTGCGACAGCCAAGGGCGCGAGGGCGACTGCGCGGAGGGATGCTCCGTCGCACTGCATCACCAGCCTTGAGAAGGCGATGTGGCCGATCACGTCCGTGGGCGTGGCGGCGACGAACTCACTGACCATATCGCTTTCGCGACGCAGCGTTTCGATAAGCGCGACTTCCGCGTCGCCGCCAAAGGCCGTTTTCACCACGCGCGACACCGCGACGGCATCGCTCGGCTCAAACGCGCGAACGACAAAGGGGGCCATCAGCGCTCCTTGCGGAGGATGGCCAAAGCGTCTGCGACGATTTGGGCATGATCGAACGCTAGGTCTTTCGAGCGCCAGTCCGCGACAAATTCTGCAGCTACCGCGTCATCGCCTGCGGCCGGTTTTGCCGCACGCGCCTTCATGAGAAAAGCGATCGCGATCACGTGGCCGCGCGGGTCGCGATTGGGCTGAGAATAAATGCCCACCAGCCGTTGTACTTTTGCAATGATGCCGGTCTCCTCCCGCAATTCACGGCCGGCCGCTTCCTCTACGGTCTCGCCGACTTCAACGAAGCCGCCCGGCAACGCGAAGCACCCCTTGAACGGCGGGGACTTTCGCTTGATCAGCAGGAGGCGACCCGCCTTGTCGAAGACGACGGCGTCGACAGTGAGCTTCGGTTGTCGGTGCATCGTGCCTAAAGCGTCAGGTGCAAAGTTAATGGGCTATTTACCGTGACGTAGCAGAGTTTAACGAACGATTGCGAAAATGCGCGCGCATCTCTTTCTCCGCACACGGATGATCGCTATAGGAAGGAAGTATCTCTTTGAATGAGCAAGTGAATTTCGCGCGTGAGGGGAATATGCTGGCGTACGAAGAGTTGAAGGGCGCGACGGGGCGGCAGATCTATTTCCGGCCGAAACGGTATGACGCAGCCGAACTCTTTTCCGGTGCGCCGCCGAAAGTGTATTTGAAGACGGCGGCGTTTCGTCTCGGCGACATCAGCCTGACCGGTATCAGCGTCAGCGCCAATCAGACCGTCGAGATTTCCGTCGAGGTCGGCGAAATCGCTCCGATCACGGTGAAGCAGGCTGGACTTGCGATTTTCGAAGGCAAGGCAAAGGTGGTGCGTGTCGAGCGCTCGGTCTTCGGTCCCAAGGTCGCGCTCAATCTGATCGACGACGTGGTCGATTTTCACTCGCTGCTCCGGCGCAACGCGCAGGCGCGGATTTCGCAGCAGCTGGCGACGCTCGATCCGCATATGAGCGGCTTGGTTCCGTCGGAGTATCGCGCGCATTGCGCGGACGTACTGCGCTTCTTGCGCGCTTATCGCTCCGTCGTCGAGACGAGCGTCAAGCCGTTTCCGCATCAATCGACGGGCTTGAGCACGGACGAAGCCTACGAGATGTGCGCGGAACGGATCATTCCGCAATGGCGCAGTCTGTGGCGCGCGGGGAACCAGCTTGTCGGCGGTCTCATGAGCGACAAGAAGCGTCTTGAGGCGACGAAGGAATACACCGAGTTGGTTCTTACGCCGGAACTCAATCACGGTGCCGTGTGGTGGCGCAGCTACTTCAAGCCCGCAGGTTATCCGGGCGACTTCGAAATCATGAACTACGTGTACGATTGGCAACGCGAGGGCGGCGACGTCTATTCGCAGCTGATGCATCGCGTGGGTCTCGACGTGGCCGAATGCATCGGCACGCGCATGCATGTCGTGCGCAAAGTGATTGGCGACGTGGTGCGCGCACGCGCGAACGGCACGCCTGCACGGATCATGAGTTTGGGATGCGGTTCGGCGCGTGAAGTGGAACTTTACCTCAAGGACCCGTCTTCGCCGCAAGGTGCGGTCGATTTCACGTTGATCGACCAAGAGCAAGCCGCGCTTTCTTATGCGTTCGATCGCGCGCATCCGTTGACTTTGAAAGCGAAACCGCACGCGCGCGTGCGGCCGATCAACGTGTCGTTCAGCGACGTGCTGCGCGGCGGTTCGTGGTTGGACGACGCGGGGCCGCAGGACTTGGTCTATTCGGTCGGCCTCATCGATTACTTGATCGACCGGCGGGCGCGCGCGCTCAGTTCGCGTCTCTATGAGCGCTTGGCGCCGGGCGGGCTGCTGATCGTCGGCAATATGAACGACACCGAGCTCAGCAACCTTTGGCCGATGGAGTTCATCTGCGATTGGCATCTCTACTACCGGACCGAAAAAGACATGTTGGGCTGGACGGACGGGATGCCGCACGCGCATGCGTGGACGGAGACTGATCCGACGGGCCGCGTGCGCTTGTTGTTCGCGCGCAAACCAGCCTAAGTTTGCCCCGGTTTTTCGAGGGCCTTCCTGATGAGCGTCGAAGTGCTGCGCGCGATCCGCTATGGCGCCTTCGCGCTAATTGCCCTGATCGCTCTCGGTTGGGCGGCCGTTGGTTTCGGCCTTTTTCGACGGGATGCCGAGCCACAATTCGGCCAACCGGCGATTACCTCGTTCCGCTTGACGGATCAGAACGGCGCGACGATCACGGAGAAGGCCCTGCTTGGACGGCCGGCGGCCTTGTTCTTCGGCTTTACCTATTGTCCGGACGTCTGTCCGACGACGTTGACGTCGATTACGGGGCTGTTGGCGCGGCTGGGCTCCGATGCTGACAAGGTGGGCGTGTTCTTCGT
>JBKJZU010000321.1:0-2832 GCA_046715015.1 Micropepsaceae bacterium | reverse complement strand
GCGCTGGGCTCATTTGATGCCGGCAACTTTACGGTCGACATGCTTCTTGAGGCGCTCGAGACAAAGGGCGCCGCACGTACGCTCGCCGAACCGAATCTGATCGCGCTCTCGGGCGACACGGCGAGTTTCCTCGCGGGCGGTGAATTTCCCGTTCCGGTGGCGCAATCCACCAGCTCCGATTCCGCGTCCACCGCGCTCACTGTCGAATTCAAGGAATTCGGCGTGGGGCTTTCGTTTACGCCAACGGTCCTCGACGAAAGCCGCATCAATCTCATCGTCAAGCCGGAGGTTAGCTCGATCAACACCACCAAGTCTGTCGAGTTTTCCGGGTTCCAGATTCCCGGTTTGAAGACCAACCGCGTTTCGACGACGATCGAATTGCGCGACGGCCAAAGCTTCGCGATCGCCGGTTTATATAGGGACGACTACAGCAACGCCGTCAGTCAGTTGCCGTGGATCGGCGACGTGCCCGTGATAGGCTCGCTGTTCCGGTCGTCCGACTTTCTCAGCGAGCAGACCGAACTTGTCGTCATCGTCACCGCCTATCTTGTGAAGCCGACCCTGATGTCGAACCTGTCGACGCCTGCCGACCGGTTCGTGACGCCGAGCGATTTGGATCTGTTCATCGGCGGCAGGACGGAAGGCAACGGCATTCCATTGCTTGACGACGGCGCAACCGCTGCTTTGAAATCGGCCGATAAACCGGGCGGTCTTGCCGGCGCTCACGGCTACATCTTGGATTGAAGAAAGCGAACATGAACATGCTCAAATTTTTCCAGGTCTGGCCGGTCGCCGCCGTGGGCCTCGCGCTCGTCTCTTGTACCGATCGTCTGGTTGAGGCGCCGCCGCTTGGCGGGGCCGTCGCCCAGAACATGGCTGCGCAAGTCGTGGATCCGAAGCCCGAGAGTATCGAGTCCCCGCCGCCGTTGAACGGCGTGCGCAACAACGGCGCGCAGAAGCGCTATGAAGAAGGCAAGGTCATCAAGCCGAAAGACGTGCGCACAAGCGGAGCAGCGTCTGGTTCAAGCAGCGGCAACTAGCGCCGCGGGCGTTCAGCTCTCCGCGACCGGCGTCAGTTGACCAGCGCCAACCTTGTTCGCAGCGGGAAGGCGGCGAGCTGCGGGCACGAGACGCTCATCGTGGTGTTACCCCTGAAGTCGATCGTCCGCGCGACGATGCGCATGCAGCCGTTGACGCCGGAGAAGTTGCCTAGATACTGCACTTGCTGGCTCGGGAAGTAGAGCGCACCCGTCAGAGACGATGTCGGCGTGCCGTTGAACTTGTTGGTGTTGTACACGTTGTCGGGATCGCCGTAGAACAAGATGCCTTGGTAGTCGCCGCTTGTCGGCGCCGAGAGCGTCATCGTTCCATTGGCGTTGAAATCCACGGTGGCGTTGTTGGTCAAGAAGAACGTCACGCCGCTGCCGGTGATGTTGGCTTGGGCGCTGATCTTCAGGGTGCCGCCGTTAATGACGTACATACCCCCCGTGAACGTCTTGCTGCCTTTGAGATCGCCACCGAAGTAACATCCTGCCGAGATGTTCGCGTGCCCCTGGCCGTTGGGCAGGTTCTGACACGGGCTCGGCATCGCCGGCTCCGGCACGTTCTCGAACGGATCTGGAGCCGGCTTGACGTTCGGTTCTGCGCTCGCGCATTCGGTCAGGGTGAGTCCATCGACCTTTTCGATATAGATGCCGCCCACCGCGAACGCGCAGTCCATGGTCGCATCGGCCGACCCGTTGATGAGAAACGAAGTGGAATGCTCCGAGTTCGACATCGCGCTGCAGCCGTTGAGCGTCAGCGACGCGTTGCCGCCCATGCTGAAGGTGCCGGAAGCGGTGGGATCAAGCGCCAGGACGCAGCCTTCGCCGTCGGTTCGCACCGCAGCGATCGACTGCATCGAAAGATCCCAATCGTCGATGCCGATGAAATCGCCGAGGATCGAGGGGAGGGCGTTGTTGTTCTCCGTTGCGCGGCGTGTCGTGGCGCGCACGGCGTTTTCCGGCGTCCCATCGGGCGTGAAGACGCGGGTGACGTTGTCCCAATGGCCGATCTCGATGTCCGCGTCGGCAAGAACGTCACCGTGCGCAGCGGCCGCCATGTTGTTCTCGGCGAATTCGTTGGCCTTTGCGACGACTTGCGTGTCGTTGCCCAGCTGGCTGGCGCCGGCCAGCGCGGCAGCGTCGGCGGTGAACTGCAGATCGTTTCGCATCGCCCAGGCGAAGCCGAAGTTGAGGACGCCTGCCGCCAAGATGACCAGCGGCATAAGAGCGAATGCAGTCAGCGTCGCGACGTTGCCGCGATCGTTCCGCGCTGCTTTTCCAATGGCGCGGAGCGCCCCACGAGTCATCACAGCTCTCCTATGATTCCTTGCGCATGACGACCTGGGCGGTCAGGTCGCGCACCCCGAAGATGTCGACAAAGTTTCCGATCACCGCGACTTCCGACATCGGCGCAGTCACAGTCACAAACACCTCGTCGTCGCCCGTGCAGGTCGCGGGCGTCGCGCTGTCGGCGGTAGTGGTGCAGGCGGTGACCGTGAAGTTCGCCGGCCAATCGACGAGCCATGCCTCAACGATCGTCTGCGCTTGAGCCTCGGTGATCGAGTCGTCGACCGCGAGACGCCGGGCGCCCTCGCGGGCGGCGTTCATCATGTCGTTCCAAACGAAGAAGATGAAGCCGAATTGGATGATGCCAAAGAGCAGGGTGATCAGTATCGGCAGCGCGAAAGCCAACTCGACTGCCGCCGCGCCCGCATCGTCTGCCGCAAGAGCTTTGCGCCGTCCTGCGATTCTGTTCGCCCCCATCTGCACACCCATTCCGTCGCGCTTG
>JBKJZU010000320.1:0-3576 GCA_046715015.1 Micropepsaceae bacterium | reverse complement strand
GGCCTGTGCCTTCGCGCAGCGTTCCCTTCCATTCGGCGTTGGCTTTGGCGACAGGCATGGCGGTGGCTCCTCTGTTGTGGTGTGCAACATAGGCGCGCTTATGCGCTTCGGACAGGGTGAGCTAGGCAGGTCCTAGCTGGGCTTGATCGCGAATTGCGGCGGAGGCTGACTGAGCGGCCGGTTGCATTTGACGGTCCAGGTCTGGGAGACGTTGGCACGCGAGAACGTAACGTCGCCATTTGTCTTGCAGGCGGACTCGACGGCCTCGAACGCCGCTTTGGCGTCGGTGAAGAGGTGTCGGCCGTTGGCGCTATCGACCTCCGGGTCGCCGTTGAGAGGTCCGCAGCGGTCGCCGGTGTCGAGCTTCAACCAGCCGTCTTCAGTCCAAAAGCCGCGCGAACCGGTGCACACGCCGTTCAAGACGTGCATGACGGTAGCGTTGCGCCACGCTTCGTCGGTTGGCGGCTTGGTCTCCAGGGTGGCGCCAAGTCTTGCCACCAGTGCGGGGAGGCCGTTCCAACGGTCGATGCCGCCGCGATCGACGATGAGCGCGATCGCGTCTTCAACGGCGGGCTTGTCACGGCCCGCAAGTTCGCGAAAGATCGCCGGCGTGTACGTGCCGCCGTTCGCGTCGGCGCGCACGAACATCTCGCGCCACAGGCCAAAGTAGTCCTTGCCCTCCTTTTGGCGACCGAGATCGGCTATCCACTGGATCGTCTCGCCGCAGGGGTAGGCGATATTCGAGCGCGTCATGCCGAGTGGCGTGACGGATAGGCGGTCCGCGCATTCGTTCAGCGCGGCTTCGACGTGATCCGAGTCGCGGCGCCCTTCGAGATTTGCTTCGGCAAGGCGTGTCCAATATTCGGCGGCGCCTTCGTGCAGCCAGCGGCTCGTGGGATTGCCGTCCGGTCGAAATCTGTGGCTGTTCCAGAAGTGCGCGTACTCATGCATTGCCGTGTGGCGCACCTTGGCGAGCGCGCCCTTGTCCTCTTTCGACCATTGATCACCGAGGAAGCGGAACGCGACGTTTGGGCCGTCGGTGACGTCGGCGACCAAGGCGCCGGTTTTGCCCGGCACAAACGTCGTCATGATCAGCGGTTTTCGCGACAGATCGAGGCCGATCTTGCTGCGGTAGAAGGCAAGCGAGGGGGCGGCCAGGTTTTCGATTTCCGCTTGGAGCCACTTGGGTGCATTCGGTTCGATCACGTAGGTCGCGAGCGCCGTTTGCTTCACTTGCGACTTCGGACCCAGATAGACATAGATGTTGGCGGCTTGTTGTCCGCCTACGCCTGTGCGGTCGACTTTCAGTGTGTTGCCGCTGCGCGGGAGTCCCAAGACGGTATCGGTGGGGGATGCTGCGAACGTGATGGTGGTGTCGAATGCCGACTGCAGGCCCGCGAAGTATGACGCGTATATCACGCGGCCATCCGCACCGAGGTTCATCGTGCCGGCGTATACGGCATCGGTGTATGCGTTCTCAGCAGTTACATTGATCGCGAAGTCCTGGAACTTGTCGCCCCGCGCCGAGCGGACTTCGTTGCCTTCTTGCGCGAGGCCGCTTGTGGTGATCGACCACGTGCGCTGGCTGATTGTGCCGCCGTCGCCGTATTCGAACGTGAAGTGCTCGACGGGTTCCGCAAGGTGAAATTTGGCGACAACGCCGTCACCTGATCGCTCAATGCGAACAGCAACGGGGATTCGCTTGTCGGCGAAGGCTTGCGTGGTGTGGGGGAGAAGAGCGAAGAACGCTAGGAACACTGCTCGTAGCGTCACGAGCGAACCTCGATTGCGCGGCCCGTAGGCTTTACAATCAGCTTCTGCGCCACTTCGTTTTCGCGCTCGAGGCGGCGGATTTTTTCTTCGGCTTCGCGCAGCGCTTGGCGGACGTGGGCTTGGCCGAGCCACGTCGACCAGCCGCCCAGGATGATGCCGACAAGGGCGGTGCCCATGATGATCCAGAACAGAGGTAGGCCGAACGCGATCGCCGGGGCTTTCGCGTTGAATGGGTCGAGGCTGAATGGGACTTGGTGGCGGTTGGCGACGGCAACGATCATCGTCGCGAGCGCAAGCGTCCAGAAGAAGAGGGTGCGGATAAGGCTGGTCATGGCACTCAGCTTGAAGCTTTGGGCCTAAGCGCTGCGCTCACTTGTTCAGGCGGTCGCGCAGTTCTTTGCCGGTTTTGAAGAACGGGACGTGCTTCGGGGCGACGTCCACGCTTTCGCCGGTGCGCGGGTTGCGGCCGGTGCGTGCGGGACGCGACTTCACGGAGAATGCGCCGAAGCCGCGCAGCTCCACGCGGTCACCCTTCGCCAACGCCGTCGCGATTTCACCGAAGATCGTCGCCACGATTTTCTCGATGTCGCGCTGATAGAGGTGCGGGTTCTGTTCCGCGAGTTTTTGGACCAGCTCCGACTTGATCATCGACAGCCCTTCCCTAAGGTCCCTTGAGTCACGTCTGAGACGAAGCTGCCCCTTAGAGGCGGGGGCGTCAAGCGCAAGTGGTTCTAAAATAAGGGATATTCGCTTCCGCAACGCAACAAGGGACAGCCGATGGGCCGCCCCTTGTGAATTCGACACAGCAGAGAGGAGCGGTTAGTCGCTCTTTTCCTGCTTCTTCTTTAGGGCCGCGCCCAGGATGTCGCCCAACGAGGCGCCCGAGTCCGACGAGCCATATTGCGCCACGGCCTCTTTCTCTTCGGCGATTTGCAGCGCCTTGATCGAGAGCGTGAGCTTGCGAGCCGCCTTGTCGACGTTCGTTACGCGCGCATCGACTTTCTCGCCGACCGAATAACGCTCAGGGCGCTGCTCGGCGCGGTCGCGCGACAGTTCGTTCTTGCGGATGAAGGCTTTGAGTTCGCCGACAGCGACTTCGAGGCCGCCGTCGGTGACCTCGGTCACCGTGCAGGTTACGATGTCGCCCTTCTTCACCGGCCCAAGGCTTTCCATCGGATCGCCCGAGACCTGCTTCAGGCCGAGCGCGATGCGTTCCTTGTCGGTGTCGATGTCGAGGACGATCGCTTTAACGATGTCGCCCTTCTTGTGCTTCTTGATCGCCTCTTCGCCCGGCTCGTTCCAGTCGAGGTCGGAGAGATGGGCCATGCCGTCGATATCGCCGTCGAGACCGATGAACAGACCGAATTCGGTGATGTTCTTGATCTCGCCTTCGATTTGGCTGCCGACCGGATGCTTGTCGGAGAATGAAGCCCATGGGTTGTCCATCGTTTGTTTCAGGCCGAGGCTGATGCGGCGCTTGGCCGAATCCACTTCGAGCACCATCACTTCGACCTCTTGGCTGGTCGCGATGATCTTGCCCGGATGGACGTTCTTCTTCACCCACGACATTTCGCTGACGTGGACCAAGCCCTCGACGCCCGGCTCCAATTCAACGAACGCGCCGTAGTCGGTGATGTTCGTGACGCGGCCCTTGAACTTCGCATTCATCGGGTATTTCGCGGCGACGCCTTCCCAGGGATCGGCCTCGAGCTGCTTCATGCCCAGGCTGATGCGCTGCGTGTCCGGGTTCACTTTGATGACCTGGACCTTCACGTTCGCGCCGATCGAGAGAACTTCGCTCGG
>JBKJZU010000319.1:0-4885 GCA_046715015.1 Micropepsaceae bacterium | reverse complement strand
AAGCGGGGTAGAGAAAGAAGCTGCCCATCCGGATGCCGCGCGCGTCGTACTCCGGCCGCGCCCGCTCAAGAACGTCAGGCGTGGTATCGGGGACGTCATCCGCGCGCGCGACCGCAGCGCTCATGCTGAACGCACCGACCGCCGCAATAGCAAGCGCCACAGCCCGCAAGAAACCGTCTCCCAACGCCCGGCAGCGCCGGAACCACACACCCGCACGTCTCACCCCGCGGCCGATGTTTCCCGGCTCGTGGAATGTCATCGAAATTTATTGCCCGCTTGGCGGATCGCCGGCCGTGCCGAGCGACGCGAAGGAACCTTGGAACGTGCCCCCGCTCGCCGAAGCGCTACCGTCCGGCTTCGCCGCAACGCGCCCGCTCGCAAACGCCGCGTCGAGCGGCCCCGGGTCTTTTCCTTTCTTGTAGAAGGCAAAACCGTCGGCGATCGCTTGCCGGTTCGTGCACCGGCCCAGGTCGGCGAGGAAGGTCGCAATGCCGAACGCTTCCGCGAAGTCTTCCGGCTGCAGCTGATCGTCCGGCGACACGGCACTCAGCGCCGCAGTCACCGCATTGATGTCGCCCGCGGCGCAGATCGCATTGGCGAGCCCATTGACGGGATTGTCCGCCGCAATCGCCGGCGTCGCCGCAAAAAGTGCGCACACAAGGGCTTTGCGAAGATGAGGCACGACCATGGCGCTATTTCCCCCGGGGTTGGCGGGCGCAAGAAAAGGGCGAGGTAAGCTTACTGGGAACCCACTAACGCCCGGCTTCCGACGATTCGGCTGTGAATCTAACCGCAGCTGTCAGGACCGCCAAGGGAAAGTGGTTAATAGATCCGGCAACCCAAGATGCCGTGCTCGCCACGCGCGCTAGTGGGTTTCCCGCTCCGCAGGTACTGCAAAGAATTTCGAGACGTTCCGTCTTAGAAGAAGCGTTCGGGAATCCGGATCTCGTCGCCGGGAAACACCTTGGTCAGCGGCGTCACGTCGACTTTGAACTTCTTGCCGCTGCGCGTGATCTCGACGGTGCTTTCGCTCGCCCGGTACGTATAGCCTTCGGCCAGCGCGACGGCCTTCTGAACGGTCATGCCGCTAACGAAGGCATACTGTCCCGGCTTCTTCACTTCACCCAGCACGTAGATGGGGCGGAAACTGATAACCTCGGCCGAAACCCGCGGATCACGCAGGATCTGCGCATCCCGCAGTTTCGCCGCGTAAGCGCTCTCGAACTCGCGCAGCGTCAGGCCCTTGACGCTGATCTGCCCGATGAACGGCGCGGCCAGGACGCCCGAACTGTCGACCAAGAACTCGCCCGACAAATCCGTCTCGCCGAACACGGTGACTTTCAACTTGTCTTCCGGCCCAAGCCGATAGTCATCGGCTCCAGCTTCCGTCTTTGCGGGCGTGGCGGTGGTGACCGGACCGTCCGAAGACGAGCCCGTGCACGCGCCGAGCGCGAGCAGGACGGCCAACAACACGAATAAGCGTGACAACATCGACTCGGGCTCGTCTCGATAGCGTGGAGAAGTAAGACCGCCGCCGGCATGCGATCAAGCGGGGGAGGCAAAACTAAGATGTCGACAAAAACTGACGTGTCCGCCCCTCAAGCACAACCGCAGTCAGATTTCCGGTCATATAAGCGCCGGTATCGATGCCGATGCGATTGTTTCTAACTTCCGGCGCATCAGCAGGCGTATGTCCGTGCACCACAATGCGCCCGAAATTCACAGAACTGTCGAGGAACTCCTCGCGTATCCACAGAAGATCGCTCTCGCGCTGTTCTTCCAGCGGCACCCGCGGCTTCAGCCCCGCGTGAACGAAAATGTAATCGCCGACGACGAGATACAACCGCAAGTTCTTGAAGAAAGCCTCGTGCGTCTTCGGCAGCACCGAGGCGAACTCACCGCGCGTCTGCGCCCAACTCTTCCCCGCCGTGTGCGTCACGCCATAGCTGCGCAACGTCTCGAGCCCGCCAAAATTGCGCCACGCCTCGCCGATCCCGGGATCGTTCAAGAACTGCAACAGCGTCTCGTCGTGATTGCCCTTCAGATAGACGGTCTCAAATCCTGGAAACCCGTCCAACAGGCGTTCGACCAACTGCGCAGACTGCAACCCGCGGTCGACATAGTCGCCAATGAAGATCAGCGTTCGCCGCCGCGCTGCCGACAAGCGCGACGCAGCGTCGATCTTTCCCCACAACTGTTCCAGCAGATCCAAGCGCCCGTGCAGATCGCCAACCGCGACAACGAAATGATCCGGCGGCACCGCAGCGCGCAGTGCAGGTTGCGTCTCGCGTTTCGTCCAACCGAAGATCGATCGCAACATCCGTAGAACCCAATTATGATCCGCAACGTTCGTTTATTGAACGGCGTTCGCGAACTGTGGCGATAGCGCCACGTGAATGCAAGAACGCACGCAAAGCCAGCAATCAAGCGGGCTTTTTCGCATTCGCCCTGCAGGGGTTTTGTACCCTCCACAAGTGAAGTGATTCACGAATCGATTGGGTTCGATTGAGCTGGGAAAACTCAGGAGACGAAATCATGCATAGAAAAATGCTTTTGCTGGGGACAGCATTGAGCCTGAGCTTTGCGGCAACCGCCGCGGCGAACGAGCGGCACGGTTGGTACGTGGGCCTCGAGGCGGGATGGGTCCACGTCAACGACACCGAAATGCCGAATTGGTTCTATCAAGAAATCCAATTCGAAAATCGCTGGGGCGCTCTCGGCACGGTCGGCTATGCGTTCAACGGCAACTGGCGCGCGGAACTGGAGGTCGGTTATCGCAACAACGACGTCCACGCGATCACGTTCGGCGGTGAGCGCGGACCGCTCGTTGAAGGCGACCTCAGCGAATGGACGGGCATGCTCAACGCTCTATACAATCAGCCCGTCGGCAAACGCTGGTCGATTGACTTCGGCGCCGGCGTCGGCGTGGATCACGCGCGCTACACCGACATTGTCGACGCCCCACCGATCCACACGGAGGACACTGACGTCGTCTTCGCGGCACAGGGCATCTTGGGCTTGACCTATCGCGTCGGTCCGCATTGGGACGTGATGCTGAACTACCGCTATCTGTGGGCCGACAGTCCCGAGTTCACGAACGCCGGCGGTGAGACCGACGAGATGGATATGATCAAGCACACCGTCACGCTTGGCTTCCGTTGGGGCTATGACGACGTCGCTGCTCCGCCGCCACCTCCGCCGCCGCCACCGCCGCCCCCACCGCCGGCGCGCGCGAAACAGTTCATCGTCTTTTTCGGCTTCGACAAATGCAATATCACAGCGGAAGCCGACAAAGTGCTGAGCGAAGCTGCGGACACCGCGAAAGCCGAAGGCACGGCCAAGGTCTCAATCGTCGGCCACACCGACACGTCGGGCTCGCCCGCCTATAACCAACGCCTGTCCGAGTGCCGGTCGGGCGCGGCGAAGTCGAACCTGGTCGGCAAGGGCATCCCGGATGGTGCGATCACGACCAGCGGCAAGGGCGAAGGCGACCTCATGGTCCAGACCGCTGACGGCGTAAAAGAGCCGCAGAATCGCCGCGCAACGGTAGATTTGCAGTAGCCAGCAGCACCACCTAAGAGTTGTCGAAGGGGAGGGTCAGAACCCTCCCCTTTTTCATTGTGGCTGCCGCACGCCCAGGTTAACTGAACTAAGCCGCAGGAAACCTGCCGCTACAGCCTGTCACAGCCACGCGCGCAAATGGTTGATGAGAATCAACCATCTAGCACATCATCTTGATGGTGCACTTCAGCCACAGCATGTGCCAAATGAGACCACAGCGCACCGTTTTGCCTTGAACGGTGGTTGAGCCCGTCACTAGGATGCACGCAAGTGTAAAAGGAGACGGAGCGGAGCGAACCGCACGTTTTCGCTGAGTTTGTCAGCGCTTGGGCGAACGCAGGTTGCACTCGGGGTTTGGTCTTGGGGACGCAGGCGCGGTAAATAGGGGGCTATATCGTGTTGAATTCTAAAGGTTCGATTGCATTCAAGTCGGCGCTTCTGGCCGGTGCAGCGATGGTCGCTTACAGCGGCGTCACGGCAAACGCACAGGATCCCGCACCGACGACGGAAGAAAAGGTCGAAAAGGTAACGGTGACCGGTACGCGCATCAAACAGCGCGACTTCACGTCGGTCAGCCCGCTCGCGACCGTCAGCGCCAAGGAAATCTCGTTGACCGGCACGGTCAACACCGAAGAGCTGATCAACACGTTGCCCCAAATCGTTCCGGGCGTAACGATCACGTCGAACAACCCGTCGCTGAACGGGTTCGCGACGGCCGACCTTCGCGGCCTTGGGCCGGGGCGCACGCTGATCCTGGTGAACGGACGCCGTGCGAACCCCTCGTCGGCTTCCGGTCTTGTCGACTTGAACACGATCCCCGCATCGCTGATTGAACGCATCGAGGTCATCTCGGGCGGCGCCTCGGCCGTGTACGGCGCAGACGCCGTCGCCGGTGCGATCAACTTCATCCTCAACGACAGTTATGAGGGCATCGGCATCGGTTCGTCGTATAGCCAAGCTGAAGACGGTGGGGCGCCCGCGTGGGTGGCTGACGGCATCATCGGCGGCAAGTTCGACGGCGACCGCGGTTCGGTCCAAATGGCGCTGCAATACTACAATCGCCAGCCAGTTGAAGCCAGCGAACGCGACTTCTCGCGCACGGCGGGTGCGGTGTTGCGCAACTCGACGACCGGACAGATTTTTGTTTCGCAAAACCCTGCGGACCTCATTAACCCGATCAACGTACCGTTCTTCTCAGGCGGTTCGGCGACGGCGCCCTGGGGCTCCATCGGCGGCTTCACCCAAGCGAACGTCAATCTGGTGTCCGGTTTGACGCTTGACGGCGACTGCCGTCCGTCCAATGGCGTAACTGCGACAGGCGGTA
>JBKJZU010000318.1:0-2950 GCA_046715015.1 Micropepsaceae bacterium | reverse complement strand
TCGTGCTCAGCCTCTTGAGCGGTCGCGACAATGGCGTGCTGACGCTCATCCTCGCCGGCGTCGCGCTCGCCAACCTCGCGGCGGCTCTGATGGCGCTCGCCCTCAACCTCGCGCCGAATCCCTACGCGGTCAGCGAGATCGTGTTCTGGATTTTGGGCTCTCTCAAAGACCGTAGCTTCGACGACGTGCTGCTCGCGGCCCCCTTCGTCGCTCTCGGACTGGCGCTCCTCGCCAGCACCGGCCGCGCGCTCGACGCGCTGACGCTCGGCGAAGACGCCGCGAAATCGCTCGGCATCGAAACGATCGGCATTCAACGCCGCGTCATCGCGGGCGTCACGCTCGCTGTCGGCGCAAGCGTCGCCGTCACCGGCGCCATCGCCTTCGTCGGCCTGATCGTGCCCCACCTCTGCCGCCCCTTCGTCGGCCACACGCCCTCGCGCCTGCTGATCCCAAGCGCCATCGGCGGCGCGCTGCTGGTGCTCACGGCGGACATCGCCGTCCGCTTGGTGCCGTCCGGCCCCGAACTGATGCTCGGCGTCTTCACGTCGCTCATCGGCGTCCCGTTCTTCCTCTGGCTCGTCTTCAAACTGAGGCGCGAACTCACATGACGGCGCTATCGCTCACGAACCTGAACGTCGCGCTTGGGAACCGCACGGTACTGCGTGGCATCAGCGCAAACTTCGTGGCTGGCGAATGCGTCGCGATCATGGGCCCGAACGGTTCCGGCAAGTCGACCCTGATGCGCACGGCCGCAGGCCTCATTCCAGCCGCAAGCGGCGAGATCACGCTGCACGGCAAGCCGCTCTCAACCTGGCGCCGCGCCGATCTCGCACGCGAAGTCGCCTACCTGCCGCAAGGCGGCGAAGTCCACTGGCCGCTCACGGTTCGCAACATCGTGGCGCTCGGCCGCCTGCCGCACGTGCACCGCTTTGCAAAGAAGACCGACGCCGACGAAGCGGCCATCGCGCGTGCCATGCAAGCCTGCGATATCGCGCATCTGGCAGATCGCCCGGCAACCGCGCTCTCGGGCGGCGAACGCGCCCGCGCACTGCTCGCCCGCGCGCTCTCGAGCGAAGCAAAAATCATCCTCGCCGACGAACCCTTCGCCCAGCTCGACCCCAGCCATCAGCTCCACGCGATGGAAGTGCTGAAAGCGGCAAGCGAAGCCGGCGCGCTCGTCATCGTCGTGCTCCACGATCTCTCAATCGCCGCTCGCCACGCGACCCGTGTCTTGCTGCTCGCCGAAGGCCACGTAAGCGTCGACGGCGAACCGGCCGCAACACTCTCCAGCGAAACGCTGCGCAAAACCTTCGGCATCGACGCCTTCATCGGCGACCACGCCGGCGCCCCGGTGATCTTGCCGCTCAAACGGCGGGCATAACTCCAGCATTGGACGCTGCGGCGATTCAGTTCTGTTTCACGCAAAGACGCGAAGCCGCAAAGAAGAGAGACCGCGCCGAAGGCCCAATGACCGCTTGGGCAGACGCTTCGCGCCGCAGAATGACCAGAGTCCCTTGGCGGCTTCGCGTCTTTGCGTGAAACACTTCGGCGGTCGTGGTACACTGGGCATGTGAGTAAGTCCGGAGACTCGGAATGCGTCGCCACCTCACGCAGCGCCAGTGGCTTATTGTACTCAACCGCGCCGTTGAACGTGCTGGAAAGGAATGCGATGAGCGCTACGGCATCACTTCGGTAAAGCAGGGCTCAAGGTCAAAGGTGAAGGCGCCGATGCGCGAAACCGTCACCATCTATGTAAAGCTACTCGACGAAGGAACAGACGTTTGGCGCCCCGTCACGGCGCGCCACCTGCACGGTCGCTGCTTTCTCATCGTGGAGGAGCCGATTGATGATGAAGTGTGGGAGTTTCCATGCAATTCGGCTGTCATCTGCGAGCAAAAGAGACGGAATGGTTCCGATTGCGAAATTGCTGTCCGGCTCGCGAGCTAGGCCGGTGGCTGCGAAAATGAAGAGACTGTCTTCAAAGCGTATTTTGGAAATCTTCCACGACGTCGTGCAGGAGTCGTCCCGGCTTCACGCACCTGGACGGAAGAAACCAACAAAAGCCAAGTCACAACAAAGTCCGTGCGAAGCGCTTCGGCATCGACGCCTTCATAGGCGACCACGCCGGCGCCCCGGTGATCCTGCCGTTGCGGCGGTGAGCCTGAGTGCCGCCAACAATCTAACTTGTTAGAGGTGAAAGCGCTCCGGCGCCGCGCTAGGGTCGAGACCCATAACCACCAGAGGATCATCTCGTGGATCTAACCCCAAGCACTAAGGCGCTAAAAAAGCTTCTCGACGCAATGCCCGGCGCTGTTGCTCATCCCTACCTCCCGCCGCGCGCGACTGAGCCGCTGATCTTGATGTACAAGGTGATGGGCAAGGTCTTTGCGATCCTCTCGGTCCGACGCGAAGAGTTCGTCATTGTGAAATGCGAACCGGTGCTGGCCGACATTCTGCGCGAGAAATACACCGGCATCGGCCATCGGTCACATCTCGACAAACGTTTCTGGATCAGCATCAGCCTCGACGCCGATGTACCGCTCACTGAAGCAAGAAGCCTCGCCAAACGCTCCTATGCGCTGGTCTGTGAGGGCCTCACGCGTACGCAGAAAGCCGAACTGGCGGCGCGGGCTGGACGGCACCTGCCAAATCCTAAGCAAACCAAGCCAAGTCGCAAAGTCGGCGCTGTCGCCCGCTAACTACCGCTTCACCCGCGTCATCGCCTCGTCGAGGATGATGCCGATCAAGTCCTCGTATTTCCGCCCCAGCAAGCGCCACATGATCGGCAAGTCCGAAGTCTTCTCGTTGATGCCGGCGAGCGGGTTTACTTCCAGGAAATAGACCTTGCCATCCGCGCCTGCGCGCATGTCCGCGCGGCCCGCGTCGCGGCAGCCGAGCGCCGTCCACGCGGCAATCGCCACGCGCTCCGCCTCGCGCCCGAGCTCGTCGG
>JBKJZU010000317.1:0-2606 GCA_046715015.1 Micropepsaceae bacterium | reverse complement strand
GTCTGCTTGTGCGCTGCCGCCAACGACCGGCTGCGCCACCAAAAGCACCGCCAGCCAAATCCCGATCCGTCCCCGCATGTCCCGCCCCACAGTTTTTGTGTTTTGTGTCAAGAACATAAGCATACGGCGGCTCTGCTAGCCATCGCGTCGCCGGGATTCGTGTCCGAAAAGCGGCCGTTTCTGGAGCGCTGTTCCGACCTCAAGAGAATTTGCAGGGCGATGTCGCGTTCCGGCAGCTTTATGGGGACATGCAATGAATTCGGGTGACCTGACTATTTGAGTTCCACTTCAACCAACTCGATCGTTTCCGCGCCGTCGTTGCGGAGCGCACGCGTGGAACCGCTTTTCTGAACCGCGAATTCTCCTGCCCGCAGCGCCAATGTCTGATCGGGCGCGCCGGGCGTCGTCGTCGTCAACAGCCCGCCGCGCACGACAACCCGCACGCCATTGCCGCCCTGTGAAAACGCGGGAACAGATTGGCCGGGCTCCAAGATCAGCCGCCACGCCCGCATCCGCGGATTGTCGACAATCTGCACATACTGGGGCGCAGCTTCGCGCGACGACACTGCGTTTCCCGAAGCGCTGGGGCGGCGAAGCTCAACGACAATGAACTGGGATGTGCCTTTGTCGCCATTGACCACTCTGTGCACACGGGGTTCGGCGCCGATCGGACTGTAGCCGGCGGCGCCTGCCGGAACCATGGGCGCTGCGGTGAGCGGCTGCCCCGGACGCTGCGAGCTTGATGGTTGAGCTTGAATGACGACGTAGAACAGGTCGCGATAGTGCGCGTGGAATCCCGAATCGCCTCCCGGCGGATAGAGATTGTTCAGCACGGCGATGTCTTCGTTGGCGAAGACCAATTGATGGAAGGACGCCTGCTCCACCGGAGGGACTGCCTCCGCAGGCCCGCCCTGCACGGGCTCTGCGATTGCGGCGGGACAACTGAGAAAGAACACGCAGAACCCGATGGTCCGCAGTCTGCTGACAAACTTCGTCGCCATGCCTTGCCCTCCCTTTTTGTGCGGTATGCCGGGAGACACGTAATTGATTCAACCGTTGATGTCCATTTGTTACGTGTCCCCTTATCTACCTCGGTCGCCGCAAACCGGGGCCAAAGCCCAAGGCGGCGGAGGCGCACGTGCGGTTGCTTAGTTTGTTACGATAATACGGGGACATGATACCTATTCCCCGCCGGTTTGCTGCCACTTGGAGGTCGCTTTGTTCAGCTCACGTTGCTTGTCGATTGGCAGATGTCGAAGCCTCTATTTTGGCGGATTTCTGCCTCTGGATATGTAGCAACGTTTCTACAATTTATTGACTCGGTAAGGTGGCGGTGGTAGGTTGCTGTCCAACGGAGACCACGGCGTGAGCATCACCACCATATCGAGCCGCGAGTTCAATCAGGACGCCGGCGGCGCCAAGAAAGCGGCTGAGAAGGGGCCGGTGATCATTACCGATCGCGGGCGGCCAGCGCACGTGCTCTTGAGCTTTTCCGATTATCAGAAGCTCGCGGGCGCGGGCCGAAGCCTGCTTGACGCCGTGGCGCAGGCCGAGGACGACGACATCGAATTCGATCCGCCGCGGATGGGCGACACGATCTTCCGCCCCGTGGATTTGGATTGACTTATCTCGTCGATACGAACGTTTGGTCCGAACTGCGAAATCGCGGCCAGTGCGACGTGAACGTGCGCGCGTGGGCCGAGAGCGTGCCTGAGACAGCATTTTATTTGTCCGTGGTGACCGTCATGGAGCTTGAGCGCGGAGTCTTGCGCATCGAGCGGCGCGACGTAACGCAGGGCGCCAGGCTGCGGACTTGGTTGGAGAGCCACGTGTTGCAACCATTCGCAGAGCGAACCTTGCCCGTAACCGTTGCTATCGCGCGACGGAGTGCTGCCCTTCATGTCCCCGATCCGCGGCCCCAGGGCGATGCGCTGATCGCGGCAACCGCGCTAACGCACGGACTCACCGTCGTTACGCGCAACACCGCAGACTTCGAGCCGATGGGCGTTCAGTTGCTCAATCCGTGGCTGGCGCCCTAGCGGCGCAGGTTTGCCGAAGCTTCGTTCGCGTTCTAATCTCGCGAGCGTCACTAAGGAAACGGCATGGCACTTGAAATACTCGACGGAACGATCGAAGCGACCGCGCCGCTGCGTGACAGCGGCGGGTATGCGATCTTCGACACGCTGCGCTTTCGCGATCGGAGCGGCGCTGAGCGTAGCTTCAAGACCGTGTGCACGGCCGGCGCGGTCACCGATCTGCTGCGCAAGGGCGGCACCGGGCGGTTTTATCTGTCCAGCGGCGGCGGACAGACCGGTATCCATGGCGTGCGTCTCGACAACGGCACGCAGGCTTATGCGCACTACAACAACATGGAACTCATCACTCTGATCGGCATCGCCGCGGGCTTGGGCACGGCGGTCATCGGGATCGTGACCGGCGAATGGTTCTACGCGCTGCCGTCCGTGATCGGCGTGCTGTTGGTCGGCGCCTATGTTTTTCTGCGCGGCGTCCGGATTGCGGGGAAGCAGCAGTATGAGAATGACGCGAAGTAGGTTGAGCCTGATTACTCCACCGGCCACTCATATGTGGACGGCCCTTTGCTCGCA
>JBKJZU010000316.1:0-3797 GCA_046715015.1 Micropepsaceae bacterium | reverse complement strand
AAGGGCAAGGTGCCGAAGGTGGTCAAATCTCTGCCCGACCGCTTCGACGCCAGCGCGATCGAGGTTGCCCAGTACGAAGCCGTCTCCGCCGACGGGACGCGCATCCCGTATTTCCTCGTGCGCCGCGAAGGCGCGCGTGGCGATACGCCGACGCTGCTCTACGCCTATGGCGGCTTTCAGGTTTCGACGACGCCTTGGTATTGGTCGACCGCCGGAAAGCTCTGGCTTGAAAAGGGCGGCGCTTACGCAGTCGCGAACGTTCGAGGCGGCGGTGAGTTTGGACCCGGCTGGCATGAAGCGGCGACCCGCGAGCGGCGCCAGCGAAACTTCGACGACCTGGCCGCCGTCGCGCGCGACATGATCGCGAGAGGGTTCACTTCGCCGCGCCGCCTAGGCGTGATCGGTTCGTCGCAAGGCGGCCTGCTCGCGACTGGCGCATTCGTACAGAATCCCAGCCTCTTTAACGCCGTCTCCGCGCAGCTGCCGCTCACCGACATGCTCCGCTACAAGCGCATGTCGACCGATGGCGCAAACCTGGTCGCGGAATACGGCAATCCTGACGACCCCAGACAGCGGGCAATCATCACGCGCTGGTCGCCATACCAAAACGTGCGCGCCGGCGTGCGCTATCCGCGCGCCTTCTTCATGACGGCAACGCGCGACGACCGCATACACCCAGGTCACGGACGTAAAATGGCCGCCAAGCTCGACGCCTTCGGCCAGCCCACGCTCTACTTCGAAACCCCCGACACCGCGGGCACGCGGGCAGAACAGCTGGCGCTGACCTTCACTTATTTCCGCCAGCAATTGATGGAATAAGGCCATTTTGCCGCCACCGGGGTTTCAGGCCGTGCATTGACTCCCTCCTGGGGAAACCCTAGGTTCCGCGCCGATTTCTTGGATCGCTGAATGCCGATCCGCCCCGGTCTAGAGCCGGGGTCAACGTCCGCCAGCGCGTTGCGCCCGCGGGCGCGATAGGCATTTGGCCGAACGCGTGTAAGGGCGTGAATGTTTGAGGCTCTGACCAATCGCTTGTCGACGGTGTTCGACGGCCTGCGGGGGCGCGGAGCGCTGACCGAGGCCGACGTCGATGCCGCGCTGCGCGAAGTGCGTCTGGCGCTCATCGAAGCCGACGTCGCGCTGCCGGTCATCAAGGACTTCCTCGTGAAGGTGCGCGAGAAGGCGATCGGCGCCGACGTCTTGCGCTCCGTCACGCCCGGCAGCAGATCGTCAAGGTCGTCCACGACGTCCTCGTCGAAACGCTCGGCGAAGAAAGCTCAAGCCTCGCGCTCGATGCCGTGCCGCCCGTCGTCATCATGATGATCGGCTTGCAAGGTTCCGGCAAGACGACGACGACGGCCAAGATCGCGCTCCGCCTCACGAACCGCGACAGGAAGAAGGTCCTGCTCGCCTCGCTCGATACGCGCAGACCAGCGGCGCAAGAGCAGCTGAAAATCTTGGGCGAACAAACCGGCGTCGCGACGCTGCCGATCGTCGCCGGCCAATCGCCCGTCGACATCGCGCGGCGCGCGCTGCAAGCGGCAAAGCTCTCCGGCTACGACGTCTTGATGCTCGACACCGCGGGCCGTCTGCACATCGACGAAGCGCTGATGGCCGAGATTGCCGAGATCCGCGACCTGTCTCAGCCCGTCGAAACATTGCTCGTTGCGGATAGCCTGTCCGGTCAAGACGCGATCAACGTCGCAAAGACATTCAAGGAACGCATCGGCATTTCGGGCATCGTTCTCACCCGTATCGACGGCGACGGCCGCGGTGGCGCGGCGCTTTCGATGCGCGCGATCACCGGCGCTCCGATCAAGCTGCTGGGCACCGGCGAAAAGATCGATGCGCTCGAAGACTTCCACCCCCGCCGCATCGCAGGCCGCATATTGGGCCAAGGCGACGTCGTCAGCCTGGTCGAAAAGGCCGCCGAAACTGTCGACCACGAAAAGGCCGAGGCGCTCGCCAAGAAAATGGCGAAGGGCCAGTTCGACCTCGACGACCTTGGCGAGCAGCTTCGTCAAATGCGCCGCATGGGCGGCATGCAGGGCATCATGGGCATGCTCCCGGGCATCGCAAAGGCGAAGGACCAACTCACCGCCGCCGGCATGGACGACAAGATGCTGAAGCGCCAAGAGGCGATCATTCTCTCCATGACGAAGGAAGAGCGGAAGAACCCCGACGTGCTGAACGGCTCACGCCGCAAGCGCATCGCAAGGGGTTCCGGCGTCGACGTCTCCGAAGTGAACAAGCTCATGAAGATGCACCGCACGATGGCGGACGTGATGAAGAAGATGGGCAAGGGCAAAGGCTTGATGAGCGCGCTGTTCGGCGGCGCCGCGCCGAAGATGCCCTCCGGCGGCACGCTCCCCGGGTTGGGCGGCTCTGGAATGCAATTGCCACCGGGTTTCAAGTTACCGCCGGGCTTCGGCGGAAAGCGTTGATTGGTTTGGATTTGAAAGAAGGAACGTTCAAAGCATGCTGAAGATCAGAATGTCACGCGGCGGCACGAAGAAGCGCCCGTTCTACAAGATCGTGATCGCCGACGCGCGCTCGCCGCGCGACGGCCGCTTCATCGAGCGCATCGGTCACTACAACCCGCTGCTCGCCAAGGACCACGCCGACCGCGTGAAGCTCGACCTCGACCGCGTGAAGTATTGGCTGAGCCAAGGCGCGCAGCCGTCGGATCGCATCGAACGCTTCCTGGTCGACGTCGGCCTGGCGAAGAAGAAGACGCAGTTCAACGACCCAACCAAATCGGCGCCGCGCAAGAAGGCCCAAGAACGCCTGGCTGCCGAAAAGAAGGGCGAAGAAGCCGCGGCTTAGTCGCCGCGTCTTTGAGCAAAGCGTATGACGGACAAACAAATCCTCCTGGGCCGCATCATCGGCCCGCACGGATTGAAGGGCGAGGTGAAGATCAAAAGCTTCACCACTGACCCGCTCGACATCGCGTCCTATGGACCGGTGGCGACGGGCGACGGCCGCCTGTTCCGCCTCACGAACGTGCGTCTTCAGGGTGACCTGGTGATCGCCGGCATCAAAGGCGTCGCCGACCGCAACCTGGCCGAAGCGCTCAAAGGGCTCGAACTCAAAATCGACCGCGACGAGATGCCGGAAACCGACGACGGCGAATTCTACGAAGTCGATCTCGTCGGTCTTAGCGTTTTTGACGAAGGCGGCGACAAGGTTGGCGAAGCGCTCGGCTTCCAAAACTTTGGCGCAGGCGAGTTGCTTGAGATTAAGCGCACGACCGGCCGCATCTCGTTCGTGCCGTTCGCCAACGCCATGGTGCCGGAAGTCGACGTCGAGAAAGGACGCATTGTCCTCTCCGAAACCGGCCTCGCGGTGTTGACCGCCGACGATCAGGGCGTGGCGCCATGACCTGGGCCGCAACCGTCCTGACCGTTCTGCCGGAAATGTTCCCGGGCCCGCTCGGTCACTCGCTGTCGGGCAAGGCGCTCGCCGACAAGCGCTGGTCGCTGGAAACGATCGACATTCGCAAGTTCGCGACCACGCGCTACGGCTCGGTCGACGACACGCCGGCAGGCGGCGGACCCGGGATGGTGATGCGCGCCGATATCTTGGCTGCTGCCATCGACAGCGTCGCGCGCGACGGCCGTCCGTTGATCCTGCTCTCGCCGCGTGGGCGTCCGCTGACCCAAGCGCGCGCGCGCGAACTCGCCCAAGGTCCTGGCGTCATCCTCATCTGCGGCCGCTTTGAAGGCGTCGATCAACGCGTGATCGATGCGCGCGCGCTCGAAGAGATCTCGATCGGCGATTACGTCCTCTCGGGTGGC
>JBKJZU010000315.1:0-6022 GCA_046715015.1 Micropepsaceae bacterium | reverse complement strand
AACTCGACCTGAATGGCCTTGCCGTAGCTGAGCACGAACAGGAACTGATCGACTTCGGTGAAGCGATGCTCGACGATCGTCGCGGCAAGCGGCGACATCAGATACTGATCGATCGCCCGCTTCAGCGTCCGCGCGCCCAACTCCGGCGAGAAGACGCGATCGAGCAGGAATTCGAGCGCCGAATTCTCCCACTCGACCGCCCACTCGCGATTGCGTAAGCCGCGCCGCTCCAGAACGTTGCGCAATTCCTTCTGCAGGATCTGGCGCATCAGATCGCGCTGCAGCGGCTGGAACACGATCACCTTATCCAGACGGTTGACGAACTCCGGCCGGAACGCCTGGCCGATCGCCTTCATGATCTGATCGCCGGAAAACGCCTCGGCCTTCGCGCCGAATCCAAGCACCGGCCCTTGATGCGACGTCGCGCCCAGGTTCGAGGTCAAGATGATGATGCAATGGCGAAAGTCGGCGACGTTGCCCAGCGCGTCACTCAAACGCCCGTCGTCGAACACCTGCAGGAACAAGTCCCACACATTGCCGTGCGCCTTCTCGAACTCGTCGAGCAGAACGACGGAGAACGGTTGCTTGCGCACGCGTTGGATCAGCGAGTCGGTCTGCCCGCCGCCCGGATCGCCGATGACCTTGTTGAGAGACTCCGGTGTCTTGAACTCGCTCATGTCGAGCCGGATCAAGCGCTCGTCCGAGCCGAACAGAAACGCGGCGAGCGTCTTGGCCAACTCCGTCTTGCCGGTGCCCGTCGGTCCCGCAAACAGGAACACGCCGATCGGCTTCGTGTGATCGGTCAGCCCCGCTTTCAGCATCGCGATCCGGTCGACGACCGATTTCACCGCCTCGGTCTGACCCATCACGCGCTCGTCGAAGAACTTTTGCACCGCGTCGAGTTCGACCTTCTCCTTGCCGTCGAGGATCGCGATCGGCAACCCCGTTGCTTGGCTGAGCGTCACCATGATGTCGTGGGCCGAGATCGACTTCGCGCCTTCGCCGGCGCGCCGGTTGAACGTCAGCTTGACGAGATCGAGCACCGCGCCGGGCAGTTGCGACGTGCCGAGATATTGCCGCGCCAACTGCATCGCCTGCGCGCCGGAGTCCGCAGCGAACGCGACCTTCGACTCACGCGTCAATTGCTGCAGATAAGTCTCGACGAACTTGGCCGCGCGGTCCTCGCTCATCGGGCTCAACGGCGCGACCTCGAACACGCCCTTCAAATTCGGCCTGAGCTGCACGAGCTGCGTCACCCGGGTCGGCGTCGCCTCGCTGAGAATGAGAAGCCTACCCGCACTGACCGCGGGCAGGATCTGATCGAGAATGCTGGCGGTCTGGCCTTGGTGCGTGCCGCTCACCGCAATCTGCAAGATGTCCGGCACGTACCAGATCGCGCGCTTGTCGGCGGTGATCTCGGCCGCCATCCGGCGCACGCGCTCCTCCAACTGACCGATATACACCTGTCCGGCTTGAAGCTCCGGTCCGCCCGCCTCGAAGATCGTCCAGCCCTTCTTGATCAAACGATCGCCGAGCAGCTGCAGGAACGCACTCTTGCCGACCTTCGGCTCGCCGCGCACGATCAGCGACCGCGCCGGCGTGCGCACCAGCGCGCTTTCGGCCAGAGCCAATAGCTCCTTCCATTCCTCCGGCTCGATCAGAAGGTCGTCCGAGGTTGACCAGAACCGCCCAAAACCTTCGAGGAAAGAGCGGTCGAGCTTCGCCGCGCGCGCGATCCGCAGATCGTCGATGAGCGCATTGGCGAACGGATGATCGAGGCTCTTCAGAAACGCTTCGATCTCCGCCGTCTCCGACGCGTACGACGCTGTCGCCGCCGCACCGAACTTCGGCTTGTCGCCGAGCTTCTCGACGCGGGTGAAATACGCGCGGAACAATCCCGGGATGATCAAGTTCTCTTGCCACCAGTGATCGGCCGAGGCGGCGGGACCACCCGGCGACCGCCGCTTCCTCAGCGAACTCAAATACTCAAGCGCATAGTGCATCGCCCATGGCCGAAGCCGCCCGAAATGCGCCACGACGTCCTGCGAAGCTTCGTCTCCGTCGCCGCGCTGCCCGAGGGCCTGCAAAGCCGCGCACGACATCGTCCAATTAGCGCCCAGCGCATATTCCTGCACCGTCTCAAGCGCCACATCGCTACCGGCGAAAAGTGCGACCGCGTCCTTGAATTCGGCGCGGTCGGCAAGCTCGCGCGGATGCGCTGTCGCCTCGCCGTAGGTCTCAAGCGGCACGCTCAGCCGGTGCAGCTTCGCGCTTAAAGGCTCTTCGGCAACGGCCGGGACACCCGGCTCCGGCTGCGGTTGCGGCACCGGCTCCGATGTCGGCGGGACGACAACGTCCTTCGGCTGCGACAGAGCGGGGAGGGTGCGCGCAAGCACGAATCCGGCCGCGGCCCCGATGAGCAAGAGAAGCAAATAAGTCATTTGCCCTTTATGCCGCCTTCGGCCGCCCGCCTGCAACGCTTGGGGGGATTTGCAATTGCGCTCTTTAATTCCGAGCCGCAGTTCGAACGCGCGGAAACCTAACCGGCGCTCGC
This sequence comes from Micropepsaceae bacterium, assembly GCA_046715015.1. GTDB lineage: Bacteria > Pseudomonadota > Alphaproteobacteria > Micropepsales > Micropepsaceae > SZUA-430. The sequence continues at coordinate 3,468 of JBKJZU010000315.1, read as the reverse complement.
CTTCGTCTTCTTGGCCGATGCCTTCTTCGCAGCCTGAGCCGCGACTTTGGCAGCACTGCGCTCGGCGAGTTCGGCCTCGATCACAGGGATCAGGTCGGTCGCACCGGCGCGCTGCAGTTTAGAGCCGGTGTCGAGGAGGCGCCGCGCGTTGCCAAGCAGCGTCTCAAGAGCGTCGTCGGCCATCTGCGGCACGCGTGCGCGCAGGTCGACGACTTGCGGTCCGGCGTTGGTTTGCTCCTTCGCCGCTTTTTCAGCGTCTCTGTTCAAAGCACTCTCCCGTTCCTGACCGCCGTATTTCAAAGCGCGAGGGCGGCACGCACATGGGCGCCGTCCCTCGCGAATACGAGACTATTCCTCGCTGAGATTGACCGCTTTCAAACCGCGCGGGTCGCTCTCCGTTTCGAACGAGAGGCGTTGGCCTTCGCTCAAGCCGCGCCAACCGGCGCGTTCAACCGCCGTCGCGTGGACGAAGATGTCCTTGCCGCCGCCGTCGGGTGCGATAAAGCCGAAGCCTTTCGTCGTATTGAAAAATTTGACCGTTCCTTTGGTCGCCATTGACTGTTCCTCAAAACAAAGTTGCCGCCGGAGCGACATGCCCGAGGCGGTGTGAAAAGCGTTGCAATCGTCTGAGCTCGAGAACCGGTCACGCGCGCGCGTTGCACGCGCCCTTGGGATCCGCACTTCAAAATTGTGCAGCCGTCACAAGGAGTCTTCTATGGGGAATGCGCCATTTGCGCAAGGAAATTCGCGGTTTGGCGCTATTGCGCCATTGTTGCAGCGCCGACTTCGTGAATCACGGCGCCATAGTGCAACGCTGCGGCCAACAACACGAGCCAATGCCAAACCGCATTCTGAAACGGCAACCGTTCCCACAAGTGAAACACGATGCCTGAGAGGTAGATCACGCAACCCGCCACCAACAACCACAAGCTTGTGGGTGCGATGACGTGCGTCAGTTGTTCGCCGACGACAAAGATCGAGAGCCCCAACCCGACATAGAGCGCGATGCTGATGAGCTCCCACCGGCGCGGAAAGACGAGCTTCATGGTCACGCCGGCGACCGCCACGATCCACACACCGGCAAGCAAACCGAAGCCCCACGCGCCGCCGACGCGGTTCATCACGAAGGGTGTTACTGTCCCTGCGATCATCACGAAGATCGCCGCGTGGTCGAAACGGCGTAGCCACTCTTTCTTGGGCGAGGGCGGACAGAGATTATAGGCGGCCGAAAAGCTCACCATCGCGATCAAGCCGATCGCGTAGAGAAGTGCGCCGGTCACGACGAGCCAGCCGCCCGGCGCCGCCGTCATCATCAACGCGATCGTGCCCGCAATGCCGCAGGAAACGCCGGCGATGTGCGCAGCGATATCGGCCCGATGCTCGTTGACCGAGTAGGCTTTGTAAATTGGCGAACTGTTCAAACTTGAGCTTCTCGAAACAACATGACGCACAGCAGCGCCGCGACCCCCGCGACAGCCCAACTTAGCATCATCGGCACGTGAAAGCTGCCGACAACGACGTCGAATCCATAGTAAATCCGCGCACCCTGGAGGGCCGCGATGGGGCCTCGAAGACCCGCCCTGGTTGCTTCCAGCGTTAACTGGTCCGGCTGCCGGTTGCCGGGGCGCGCCTACCCCAAGGCAGCCGCCACCGCCTCTTCGCTGAACACCTCCGCCGGTACGTTTTCGGGTCCCACGATCGCCGCAAGTGACAGGCCCGTGACCACAGGATCTGTCATGAGTTTGCCGGCCAGCGCGAGCCGCCGTGCTCGGGCGCGCTCGTCGAATTCGCAGTCGCGCGTGGATGTAAAGCGGCCGGAAAGGCGCAAGCGCCGCACCCGCTCCCTGCGTTCCTCCGCATACGGAGCAAATGCGCTGGGCGACCAATCGCTCGCCGCTTTCAAAATGTCCGTCACGACACGCACGTCGCGATGGGCGATCGATAGGCCTTGTCCGATGATTGGATCGTTGTGGCCGGCCGCATCGCCGATCGCGATCACGCCCGGCACGTAGGGCACGTCCGCCCACGTGTCGTTGTTCGGATAGACGAAGCAATGGCTCGCAGGTCTAGCGTTCGCAATCGCCTCGCCATACGGCAGACAGTTGAGCGCGAACGCTTTCGCAAACCGCGCCGGCGCATCGTCGCCCATGAAGCGCTCTTTCTGTGAAAGCGGCGCACCGAGGTAAAGCCGCGCCTTACCAGCCTCTTGCGGAAAGACGAGGAAGTTCAAGTCGCCCGCAGTGCCGATCGACTGTAGGTCGGCTGGCCAGCCCTCTGCACCTTCGACCAGCATTCCCGAAAACCAATGATGCGGCGGGTCGGCCTGAACCGTGATACCCGCCTGCTGTGCGGTCTTGCCGTGACGCCCGTCGGCGGCAACAACGAGGCGCGGCTTTACCTCATGCGCGACACCCGCGTGCTCGAACGTCACGGTCGGCGGCGTGCCCGGCGTCACGTGTGTCTTACGCACCCCGCGCAAGAACCGAGCGCCGGCCGCCACCGCCGCATCATCGAGCAACCCGCACGTCTTCGGATGCCCGAGCGTCAGCGGCCCCTCGGTCCCGGGCATCAGCATCTCGAAATACAGTGTCCGCGCTTCTGACTCGGCCGCCGGCACGCCCTCGTCATAAGTGATGTGGCGCTTCAGATGATGCCCGCCGTTCGAGCGATAGATGTCATAAAGCCCAAGCCGCTTCGCCTCGATGACGCCCCACGGTGCAAGCCACTCGCCCCGAACGACATCGCGATGTTCCGGTGTGATCTCGATCATCAACACCGAATGCCCGGCCCGCGCCATCACGGTGGCAAAAGCCCCGCCGGCGATGCCGCCGCCAATGACAAGGATTTCGGGAGTTTCGATTTGGCTCACGACAGTCCCTTTCGTATTCCGATCCACACCTCTATCGTAAAGCACCCCGAAAGAGGAGTTCCCATGAGGGCGCTTGTTGTTGCCGTTGCGGTACTGGTGCTGGCCAGTGGAGTCGCCCTCGCATTCGGCACCATCAAGGGCCTCGGCCAAAATCTGGAGCACGAGCGCATCACTCGCCGCGCGTTCACCTGCGCCAACAACAAGCCCACGAACGACTGCTTCGAAACGAAGACGCTGGCCTCACTCGCGGGCGCGCCGGGCGACTTCGGCGCGGTCGGCACACCGGATCGCGGCACCTTGATTTTCCGTGCCGAAGCGCATTGCGACGGCGGCGACCACTTCGACGTCGCGGGCTACCCGCAATCGAAGGCCGAGGCGCAGGCGAAGATCGAAGCCTGCCGCGCATGGATGGCCACAAAGCTCGACGCAGCGGTGACGGCCGCTGGCGACTTGCTCGACGCGAACGGTGCGCTTCGCGACAGCGAACTGCCGACGATCGTCGCCTGCCGTTTCGGCGGTCAGATCAAGGGGCGTGCGAAGTGCAACGTGCTGGAGCACTTCGGCATCCTGCTGCACGCCTCGCAGGATTTCTATTCGCA
>JBKJZU010000314.1:0-2593 GCA_046715015.1 Micropepsaceae bacterium | reverse complement strand
GCCCTCGATAAATGTGCCGGAGCCCAACACCGCGCGCAGCACCGACGGATACGAATTCGAGTGGAAGAGCTGCACATAGTGCCCGGGCATCGCCTCGTGCACGCCGATATCGGTGATGCCGCGCGTGTTGTATTCGCGCAGGAACGACGTCGTCTGCTCCTCCGTCCACTCGGTCGGGATCGGCGAAACCGCGTAGAACGTGTCCAAATTCTTGTCGAGCGGCCCCGGCGAGTCGCAATAGGCGACGGAGAATCCGCGCTGGAACTCGGGCATCAGGATGATGCGCACGGGGCCCGCGGGCAGGGTGATCAGGTCGTGCTCGCGAACGAACGTGCGCGCCGTCTCGACCACGTCCGTCGCAACCTGTACCAGCTTTTCGCGCGAAGGCCGGTCGGCGGCCGCGAGATCGATTGCCGCCTTAATCGCCTTCTGCTGTTGTTCGGGCGAAGGCGCGTCGGGCAGTTCCGGCGCATCGGCGCGGCCGGCAAGCGCCTTGCGCGACACAGCATACATCTCAGCGCGGCACGCCGTGACGGCGGCTTCCGCACGCTCGCGGATTTCGCGGCGCGTCAACGTCGACTGCAGCGTGAACGTCAATTGCTTGTCGAACCGTTCGGCGCCGGCGCGGAAGTCGGCCTTCGCCGCCGGCACCAGCGTGCCGTCGATCCACGCCTGATGCTCGTCGCACGCGGCGTTGTAGGTCGCGATCGCAGCATCGAGCCGCGTGCGCGCCGCACCCGTGAGCTTCTCCTTATGCGGATCGATCATCTCGCCGACGATGCTCTTGAGCCCCTTGTGCTGCGCCGAATAGGTCGCCGCATGCGGCACCGGCACACGCGCCGGCACAAGTTCGCCGCGCGTCTGCTTCAGAAACGCCGGCATCAGCTCCATGCGCCGCGTCGCCGACGCGAGCCGCTGTTCCACCGGCGCAAACTCGCGCGCCATCACCGTATAGATCGCCCCGCCCGCGACACTCTGATAGCCGAGCGGATTCCACGCCCAACCTTGCACGCTTTCGGTCTGCCAAATCTGCGAACGCAGTTCGTTCGAAAGCAGCGCCGCATCCACTTGGTTGGCGCGCGACAGCTTTTTGCGATCGATCGCGTCGAGTGCGCTCAGCGTCTGCTTATAGAACGCGAGCCCCGCGTTCCGCCCGGCCGCGCTCACGTCGTCGAGTTCCGCATCGAACCGGTGGTCGCCGATCTGCGTCGCCGACACGGGCGAAAACTTCATCGATTGGTCGAGCCAATTCTGGGCGAGCGTCGCGAAGGTTTTGTCGGCCGCGCTCTGCACGGCGCCGAGCGCCGCGCCCGCCACGATCGGCATCAACATCGTGGAACCAAGGGCCGCAATCGCGTGGCGGCGTGACATCAGCATGAGTTCTCTCCCCTTATGGATTTTGCCCGATTATGGTGGCCCCGCGGCGCCCGTGCAAATCATGGTGGTGTTTGGTGGTCGGGGATTGGTGTTTGGGAGGATAGTCACCCCAACACCTAACCCCCAATCACCAATCCCTTCTTCCTCACAACCCGTGGCCTACGAAGATAGTCGACACCCGCCGCCAATAGCGCGAGCACGGTGTAGCCGGTCAGGCTCAGCATGGCGAACGCCGCCGGCTCCGTCGGGTGTTCGTTGAAGAACGAATTTTGCACCTGCAACGCTGCCATCGCAAAGCCCAGCCCCCAAAGCGCGATCGTGCCCGCACGCGTGGGCGACGGCACCGCCCGGTCGTAGAGCCAAACCCCGCCGAGCACGAGCGCGATCTCCACCGGCACGCTGACATAGGGATAGGCCCAAAGTCCCATTCCGACCTTCATCTCGTCGAAGACGAGCGCCAGATCCGGCGCATGCACGATGAGGTCGAAGAGCCAATGCGCGAACGCGGTGACCGCAACCGCGGCCACGACCGCAACCTTGTTGCCTTTGACCGCAAGCGCGACCACGCCGCCGAAGAACAGCGACAGCAACACGGCACTCGGCAAACCGTGCGTGTAGGGCATGTATTAGAGGTCGAGCGGCGTGACCCCGATGAAATTCTCGACGAGGCGTACCTTTTCGACGCCCGCGATCACGAACGCCGCCCACAAGAAATCGACCCACTGCGCCGCGACAAATAGCACCCAAAGCGGCACGGTTTTGACCACCGCCTTAGCGGCAAACGCAGGCCCGTAATGCCCGATGAACATGGCGCCATTTCCTCATAGACAGGGCCTGCGTTTCTGTCTAAAACCCGCGACCTCAGTTGATCGAACGCAAAAGCGCCGGTCAACGCCGCAAGGATGTGACGCAGGGTGGAGCAGCCCGGTAGCTCGTCAGGCTCATAACCTGAAGGTCATAGGTTCAAATCCTATCCCTGCACCCATCCTTGGCCCGCAAATCCCAAATCCACCGCTCGAACACGCTCTCGCTGGCAGAGGCGCGCCGCCTCGCGATCTTAGGCCAGGGTTTTGCTGGTAGGGGCAAGAATCTCCTCGGCACGATCAAACAGATCGGCTTGCTGCAACTCGACAGCGTGAACGTCGTCGTCCGTTCGCACTATCTGCCGTTGTTCTCACGGCTCGGCCCCTACGACATGGCCGCCCTCGACAAGCTC
>JBKJZU010000313.1:0-3091 GCA_046715015.1 Micropepsaceae bacterium | reverse complement strand
CGGCGAACCCGAACAGACCCTACGACATGAAGGAGTTGATCCTGAAGGTCGCAGACGAGGGCGACTTCTTCGAGATCCAGGAAAACTTCGCGAAGAATATTCTCACAGGGTTCGGGCGGATCGAGGGCTCGACGGTCGGGTTCGTCGCGAACCAGCCGATGGTGCTGGCCGGCGTGCTGGATAGCGACGCCAGCCGCAAGGCTGCGCGCTTCGTGCGATTTTGCGACTGCTTCAACATTCCGCTGGTGACGTTTGTGGACGTGCCGGGGTTCTTGCCGGGCACGGCGCAGGAATACGGCGGGTTGATCAAGCACGGTGCGAAGCTGCTGTTCGCGTTCACGGAAGCGACGGTACCGAAGATCACCTGCATCACCCGCAAGGCGTTCGGCGGTGCCTACGACGTCATGGCGTCGAAGCACATGCGCGCGGACATCAACTATGCGTGGCCGACGGCGCAGATCGCGGTGATGGGCGCGAAGGGCGCCGTCGAAATCATCTTCCGGGCCGACATCAACGATCCGGCGAAGATCGCCGAGCGCACGAAGGAGTACGAGGCGCGGTTTCTCAATCCGTTCGTCGCGGCACAGCGCGGGTACTTAGACGAGGTTATCATGCCTCACGGCACGCGCCGTCGCGTTGCGCGCGGGTTACGCAGCTTGCGGAACAAGCGCGTCGAGATGCCGTGGAAGAAGCACGACAACATTCCGTTGTGACGATGCAGGGAATTCACATGCCGTCCCTGGGACTGCGGGCATCTTGCCCGCTCTTGGGGCCGCACAAACTCAGAAAGAGCGGGCGAGACGCCCGCGGTCCCAGGAAGGACGTGTCGATGCTGCGTACATTCACATTCACTGCTGCCGCTTTGACGCTCGCCGCGTGCGTAGACATGGAATCGCCGCGTGCAGGGCCTGCGCCGCAGCCGACGGTGGCCGCGATCAAAGGCGCCGACTTTGCTTGGCGCACGAAGACGCTTTCGAGCGACCACTTTGAGGGTCGGGGGCCCGGAACCGCGAAGGGTGAGGCTGCGGCCGACTGGATTGCCGATGAGATGAAGCGCACGGGGCTGAAGCCCGGCGCGGGCGGCAGCTACTTCCAGGATGTGCCGGCGGCTTCGATCGCGCTCGATCCGACGAAGTCGTCGTTCGAGATCGTGGGACCGGATGGCGCGAAGCAGCTCAAGATCGCCGAAGAGGTCGCGTTTTGGACGCCGCGCTTCGACAAGGCCGATCAAGAGGTGAAGAATTCCGATCTCGTCTTCGTCGGTTACGGCGTCAACGCGCCGGAAGAGCGGTGGAACGATTTCAACGGGATCGACGTCAAAGGCAAGACGATCGTGCTCATGATCAACGATCCGGGCTTCATCGTCCGCGACACGAGCATGTTCAAGGGCCGGGCGATGACCTATTACGGCCGCTGGACGTACAAGTTCGAAGAAGCGGCCCGCCGTGGCGCCGCCGCTGTTGTCATCATTCACGAGACGGAGCCTGCGGCTTACGGTTGGCAGGTCGTGCGGAATTCGAACACCGGCGCGAAGTATTATCTGGACCGGCCGAACGGGAATGCGGACCTCGCGGTCGTGCATTCGTGGGTCACGACGGAAGCGGCGAAGACGTTGTTTGCGCGCGCGGGGCTCGACTACGACAAGCTGCGGCTCGCCGCGAACAAGCGCGGGTTCCGCGCAGTGCCGATGAAGGGGCTGAAGCTGAACGCGGTCACACATTCGGCGGTCGCGCGGATGAACACGCGCAACGTCATCGGCGTCGTGCCGGGGACGGCGAAGCCCGGCGAATATGTTCTGTACACGGCGCATTGGGACCATCTCGGGGTGAAGGCGGACGTGCCGGGCGCGGACAAGGTTCACAACGGTGCGGTCGACAACGCGAGTGGCACGGCGGCGGTGCTGGAAGTGGCCGAGGCGTTTGCGGCGGCTCCGCCGAAGCGGTCGGTGATGTTTGCCTTCGTGACCTTGGAAGAGCAGGGGTTGCTGGGTTCCGAGTATCTGGCGAGGCATCCGCCGGTGCCGCTGAACAAGATCGTCGCCGGGATGAACTTCGACGGCGTCGGTCCGGCAGGGCCATCGCGCGATATGACGGTCGTGGGTTCGGGGGCATCGCAGTTGGAAGACATCTTGGCTGCCTCGCTGAAAAAGCGGGGACGCATCGCGACGCCGGATCCGGAGCCGGAGAAGGGTTCGTTCTATCGCTCCGACCACATTTCGCTCGCCAAGGTCGGCGTGCCGATGCTGTACGCGGGCCAGGGCGTCGACATGGTCGAAGGCGGCGTCGAAGCCGGAATGGCACTGCGCAACGACTATCGCGTGAAGCGCTATCACCAACCGTCGGACGAATGGAGCGACGATTGGGATCTGCGCGGACCGATCGAGACGATGGAGATCGCGTACGAAGTCGGGAACACCATTGCGAACTCGAGCGCTTGGCCGACTTGGTACAAGGGGAACGAGTTCCGGAGCATCCGCATCAAGAGCATGCGGGGGCGATGACAATGAAAGCTCTTTCCTGTCATCCCGGAAGTTACGCGAGCCCGGCCGCTTGCGGCCGGCGCGCGAGTGTTAGTATCCGGGACCCAGGAGATCGGGCGCGGAGTTTGTCTCTCCTGGGTCCCGGCTCGCTGACTTTTCCAGCGACGCTGCGCGTCGGGAAAAATCGCGTCCGGGATGACAGTGTTTTTTCGACTTCTTCAGAGCCCTAGATGTTCAAAAAGATCCTTATCGCCAACCGGGGCGAGATTGCCTGCCGCGTGATCAAGACCGCGCGGAAGATGGGCATCAAGACGGTTGCGGTTTACTCGGAAGCCGATGCGGCGGCGCTGCATGTCGACATGGCGGACGAAGCGGTGGCGATCGGGCCCGCGGCTTCGGCGCAGTCGTATCTGTCAATCGAGAAGATCGTGGACGCGTGCCAGAAGACGAACGCGGAGGCAGTGCACCCCGGCTACGGCTTTCTGTCTGAGCGTACGGCGTTTGCAGAGGCGCTGAGCAAGGCGAAGATCGCGATCATCGGTCCGAACGCGCATGCGATCCCGGCGATCGGAGACAAGATCGAGTCGAAGAAGCTTGCAGCCAAAGCAAACG
>JBKJZU010000312.1:0-4376 GCA_046715015.1 Micropepsaceae bacterium | reverse complement strand
CGGCGCGACGCGCGCTTGGGCGACGGTCGGCGCGTGGGGCGTTTTACCGGTTTCTTGATCTTGAGCTTCTATTCGGTGATCGGCGGTTGGACGATCGCCTATGTCCCCAAGGCACTCAGCAACGCGTTTGCCGGTCAGTCGCCGGAGGCGATCGGAGCTTCGTTCGGCGGAATGCTTGCCGATCCCGTCGGGCTTGCGTTCCACCACGCGATATTCATGGCGCTGACGGCGGTCGTCGTCGCGCGTGGCATCAACGACGGTATCGAGCGAGCGGTGACGTTCTTGATGCCGCTCATGTTCTTGATCCTCATGGGGCTCGTTGGTTACGCCTTCGCGACTGCGGATGTCGAAGCAGCGGCGAACTTCTTCTTCACGCCGGATTGGTCGAAGCTGACGCCCGAAGTCGCATTGAGCGCCATCGGTCTCGGCTTCTTCTCGATCGGCACCGGCATCGGCGCGATGATCACCTATGCGGCTTATGCGCCGCGCGAGATCAGGTTGGGTGAGGCAGCGGTTTGGACGATCGCGGCCGACACGTTCGCCTCGTTCCTCGCGGCCTTCGCGATCTTCCCGCTCGTCTTCAGTTACGGCTTGAACCCGGGCGAGGGCGCGGGGCTGATGTTTACGACGCTTCCGATCGCGTTCGGGCAGATGCCGGCCGGGGCCTTTGTCGGCGCGGCGTTCTTCTTCCTGCTCGTGATCTCGGCGCTCGCATCGGCGATTTCGCTGCTAGAGCTCGTGGTCGCCTGGGCGACGGAACGGTTCGGTGTGAGCCGGGCGGCCGCTGCCTACGGCAGCGCGTCCGTGTGTTGGATCATCGGCATCGGCACGGTGCTGTCGTTCAACAATTGGAGCAAGTGGTTTCCGCTCTCGGGCGTCGCCGGCTTCGAGACGAAGACGTTCTTCGACATCGTAGACCATGTGACCTCGAACATCATGCTGCCGCTGGGCGGCATCTTCTTGGGGCTCTTCGTGGGTTGGGTGATGTCGAAGAAGGCGGTGCTTGAGGAGCTGGGCATCGTCGATGGGCCGGTCTGGCAAGTGCTGCGCTTTGCGCTCGGCGTTGTCGTTCCGATCGTCATTTTCATCCTGTTCGTGGTGAACCTTGGATTCGTGAAGCTGGCAACCAGCGGATAAACAGCGGTCTTTCGCGGGCGGCGCGCTTTCGCTATGAAGCGCGCGCACCACAGAGGGACCGTCTCTATGACCGCCATCATCGACATCCGCGGCCGCGAGATATTGGACAGCCGCGGCAATCCGACGGTTGAAGTCGACGTCGAGCTTGAGGGCGGGATCGTCGGCCGCGCGGCCGTGCCGTCAGGCGCATCGACCGGCGCACATGAGGCGGTCGAGAAGCGCGACGGCGGCAAACGTTATGGCGGCAAGGGCGTCGAACACGCGGTCGCTGCTGTCAACGGCGAGATTTTCGAGACGCTGTCGGGTATGGAAGCCGAGGCGCAGCTGCACATCGATCGCACCTTGATCGATCTCGACGGCACGCCGAACAAGGGCCGCTTGGGCGCGAACGCGACGCTTGGCGTTTCGCTTGCGGTCGCGCACGCGGCAGCAAAGGCGCGGGGCCAGCAGTTGTTCCGCTACGTCGGCGGCGCGAAGGCGCACGTGTTGCCGGTGCCGTTCATGAACATCATCAACGGCGGTGTGCATGCCGACAATCCGATCGACTTTCAGGAGTTCATGATCCTGCCCGTCGGCGCGCCGACGTTTCGTGAGGCGTTGCGCATGGGGGCCGAAGTCTTTCATGCGCTGAAGAAGGCTTTGAAGGATGCGGGCCACAACACGAATGTCGGCGACGAAGGCGGGTTCGCGCCGAACCTGAAATCGGCGGACGAGGCGCTGTCGTTCGTCATGCGCGCGATCGAAGCGGCCGGCTACAAGCCCGGCGAGCACGTGAAGCTGGCGCTCGATCCGGCGTCGACGGAGTTTTTCAAGGACGGCATTTATCACCTGGAAGGCGAAGGCAAGAAGCTCGACTCCGGTGCGATGGCGCGGTTCTACGAGGACCTGTGCAAGCGCTATCCGATCGTCTCCATCGAAGACGGCATGGCGGAGGACGATTGGGCTGGTTGGAAGACGCTGACCGATCTCGTCGGCAAGAAGGTTCAGTTGGTGGGCGACGACTTGTTCGTGACGAACCCGAAGCGCTTGCGCGAAGGGATCGCGAAGGGTGTCGCCAATGCGATCCTGATCAAAGTGAACCAGATCGGTACGCTGTCGGAGACGCTGGACGCGGTCGAGATCGCGCATAAGGCCGGATACAAAGCGGTGATGTCGCACCGCTCCGGCGAAACGGAAGACACGACGATCGCGGATCTTGCGGTCGCGACGAATTGCGGGCGCATCAAGACCGGCTCGGCGTCGCGGTCGGACCGGCTGGCCAAGTACAACCAACTGCTACGTATCGAAGAGACGTTGGGGCCGAGCGCGGTCTACGCGCAGCTCTGATGTCGGACGACGCGAAAGCTCTGGAAGCGAAGGCGCGGGCTGGCGACACCGCTGCTCAGTTCGAGCTTGCGGCGACGCTCGACCGGGCGGGGCAGCGGATCGTCGCGACGTCGTGGCTCGAGGCTGCCGGGACGGGCGGGCATCCGGAGGCGTTGGCGCTGCTGGCGATCCGCGATTTGCAGGGGCTAGAGACGCGCCCAGACCCGGCCCGCGCGCGGGAGCGGTTGGAGCGTGCCGTTTCGCTTGGCGGCAATACAGCGCGGCGCTTGCTGGCGACGTTGACGGCGAACGGTGTGTTCGCCGATCCGAATTGGACACGCGCACTGAGCCTTACGATCGACGCCGCAAAGGCGAACGATTGGCAGGCGCTTCGACACCTGGCCCTGCTCGTCGAGATGGCCGCACCACGGTCAGCGTTGGCGGAAGATCTGTTGCTGAGGGCTGGACTTCTTGGTGATGGTTTGTCCGGGTATGCGATTTTGCGGCGGCAGGCGCTGCACGGGCGAACGCTTGCACCGGAAAGGGCGCTTGCTGCGTGGCGCGCCGGTATGGAGAAGATCAGGCATCCCCTTGCCGAGCGGGTCGCGGGTGTTACGGCAGGAAGCGTCGTTACGAAGCCGCCAGAGGGACATCCGGACTTTGACGAGATCGGGGCGTTGCTGAAGGAGCCGCCGGGGCTTTCGTTGCAGGAGCCGTCAGCGGTCAGCGATCAGCCATACATCCGTCGGTTCAACACGCTGCTGACCGTCGAGGAGTGCGAGTATGTCATCGGGTTGGCGTCGCGGATACTCGCGCCCGCGGCTGTGATCGACGGCGCCGCGGGGCAGGGCAAGCAAAGCGGTTTGCGGACGAACAGCGTCGCGGTGTTTTGGCCGATGCACCAAGACATCGTTCTCCACGCCATCGACCTTCGCCTTTCGAAGGCTGCCGGATTGCCGATCACGAACGGCGAGATGATGAACATCTTGATGTACAAGCCCGGCGAAGAGTATCGCGCCCATTTCGACTTCTTCGCGCCCGAGATTGCAGCGGCCGATCGGAGCGGGCAGCGCATCCGCACGTTGCTCGTCACTTTGAACGCCGACTATGGCGGCGGCGAGACGCAGTTCGTCAACGCGAATATGAAGTTGAAAGGCGAGCCGGGCGATGCGGTTCTGTTCCACAATTGCGATGTGGCAACGGGTGCGCCGGATCGCACGACGCTGCATGCCGGCCTTCCGGTGACGAGCGGTCAGAAATGGCTGCTCTCGAAGTGGTATCGCGAGAAGAGGTTCGCGAACTGAGCGGCGGTTAATGGCGCTTAACGGAAAAGCGCTTGCTGCTCCGCACTCGATATGATTCGATTCAGGCGATGAACGAACACGCGACAGCGGCACCGCGCTCGGCGCGAGGGTTGGGCTTTACGCTCGTGATCCTCGCGCTCGTTGTCTATTTCGGCTACTTCGCGATCTATGGGAAGCACGGGCTCGTCAATTGGGTTCGGCTGCAGGAAGAAGTTTCGTTGAAGCGGGCCGAGCTCGATCGCACGCGGGTGGAGCGTGCAGCGCTCGAACACAGGGTGCGGTTGCTGCGCCCCGAGAGCGTCGATCCGGACCTCTTGGAAGAACAGGCACGGGCGCGTCTGGGCCTGACCCAGGGCGACGAAGTCGTCATCCTAAAGGATAAGCGATAGCCTGTTGCAGCGCAGCACATAGCCGTGCTTGCGCCCTTGGGGGTGCGGACGCTACAGCATCGACCCCAAGACCCTTGGAGATACCCCGACGCATGGCGAAAGCCGACACGGCCAGCCGCGCTGCCGCGCCCGCAAGGCCTCTGCCTGGCAAGGACGACCTCCTTCGCTACTACCGCGAAATGCTTCTGATCCGCCGCTTCGAGGAGAAGGCTGGACAGCTTTACGGCATGGGGCTCATCGG
>JBKJZU010000311.1:0-4698 GCA_046715015.1 Micropepsaceae bacterium | reverse complement strand
TTCGCAAAGTCCGGTCGTGGAGGTGTTGCGCACCGGCGTACCGGCTCCCAACGTCGAAGTATCGATCGAACGGCCCGACGGCCCGCGCCTTCCGGTCCTCGTCAATTTCTCGCCCATCAGGAACGCTGGCGGCGAGACGACCGGTGCAATAGCGTCGTTCGTCGACATCACCGAGCGAAAACGCGCCGAGGAAATGCACGTCCTGCTGGCGCGCGAGGTCGATCACCGGGCGCGCAACACGTTGGCCGTTGTGCAGGCGATCGTGCGCATGACGAACGGTGGTAGCGTGGCCGCTTACACCGCTGCCGTTGAGGGACGTATCAGCGCGCTGGCCCGCGCGCATGGACTCTTGTCGCAGTCGCGCTGGCAGGGTGCCGACTTGCAGCGCCTCGTGAACGACGAATTGGCGCCGTATCGAACGAGAGCCGAGCGCGCGTTGTCGACGAGCGGGCCCACGGTCTTGCTGGCGCCCTCGTCGGCCCAGACGATTGCGCTCGTGTTGCACGAGCTGGCGACAAACGCTGCAAAATACGGTGCGCTCGCGCATGAAGATGGGGTGCTCTCGGTCACCTGGAAGCAAGAGCACGGACAACTCGTGATAACCTGGTCTGAGACCGGCCTCGCCGGCATATCGCAACCCGCTGCGCGAGGTTTTGGCACGAAAGTCATGCACGCAAGCGTTCGCGAACAGCTTCGCGGGAAGATCGAGATGAATTGGCGGCCGGAGGGGCTGCTTTGCACCGTCGAAATCCCAAACCAATCGCATTCCTCCGAAGATGCAGATGAGGCAGCGGCGGACCACGATGCGCCACAGTCGGAATCGTCGCGAATTTTCCTTGTTGAGGACGAGGCGGTCGTGGCCCTCATGCTCGAAGACTTGTTGACCGAGGCCGGCCACGAAGTCGTCGGGCCGTTCAGCACGGTAGCCCGTGCAATGGCCGCGTTGCGCGAGGCAAAGCCGGATGGCGCCGTGCTCGACGTAAACCTCCTTGATGGACCGGTTTACCCCCTTGCCGCGGCGCTCGTCGCCGCCGGTGTCCCATTTGTCTTTTCGACCGGTTACGATCCCTCAAGCATCGACGAGCGCTTCAAGGACATCCCGATTCTGCAAAAGCCGGTGAACCGAGAAAAGCTCATGGCGCTCTTGCCGCTTAGCAACGCGTCGAAAAAGGCCGCGCCACGCCCAGCGTCGGAGACGGAACCCGACCGCGCAGCAGACCCAAACGTCGTGCGCTCGCCCCGATTCACCGCCGCGTAAACGTCCTTGGCGCAACCGCCGCCGAGACCCATCGCCGTCACCCGATTTTCCTGCTAGGTGCTGCCGAGCGGCAATCGCCAGCCACGGAGCCTGCACCCCATGATCAAACTGCACCACCTGAACAACTCCCGCTCGCACCGCGTGCTGTGGCTTCTGGAAGAGCTCGACGTCCCCTACGAGATCGTCAACCACAAACGCGACGCCAACACGCGGCTCGCGCCGCCGGAGCTGAAGAAAATCCACCCGCTCGGCAAATCGCCCGTCGTCACCGACGGGGCGATGACGGTCGCCGAGTCCGGCGCGATCATCGAGTATCTGACGAAGACCTACGGCAAGGGAAAATTCTGGCCGGCCGACACCGCGCCGAACTGGGTCGCGCACACGCATTGGATGCACTTCGCGGAAGGCTCCGCGATGCTGCCGTTCATGCTGGCGCTCTACGCAGGTCTGCTGGGCGAAGGCGCCGCACCGCTGAAGCCTCGCATCGAAAGCGAGATCGCGAACCACTTGTCTTACATGGAAGAGACGATTGCCAAGCACGCCTACTTCGCGGGCACCGAATTCACGGCCGCCGACATCCAAATGTCGTTCATCCTAGAAATCGCCGATCGCGGCGGCCGCCTGAAAGACTACCCGCGCCTCGCCGGGTTGCTGAAGCGCCTGCAAGACCGGCCTGCCTACAAGCGCGCGATCGAAAAAGGTGGTCCGCTCGAACTCATGAGGCGGTAAGACAACCGCATGCAGATTCGTCCAGTAATCCTCGCGGGCGGCAGTGGCACACGGCTGTGGCCGCTGTCGCGCGACTCGGTGCCGAAGCAATTGCTGCCGCTTGCCGGCGAAGAAACGTTGCTCCAGCAAACTTTGGCCCGCGTGACCGGCGGCGCCTTTTTGCGGCCGATGATCGTCTGCAACGAGCGCTATCGCTTCCTCGTCGCCGCGCAAGCGGGCGCCGACATCACCGACATCGTGCTCGAGCCGGTGGCGCGCAATTCGGCCGCGGCCGCGGCAGTTGCGGCCATCATCGGCGCGCGCGATGGCGACGACACGCTGATGCTGCTTCTGCCCGCCGATCACGTCATCCGCGACACGGCGGGCTTCCGTCGCTCGGTCGAGGTCGCAGCGCGCGGCGCGGCTGAAGGTTATTTGATGACGTTCGGCGTCGTGCCCACATTTCCGGCGGAAGAGTATGGCTACATCCGGGCCGGCGAACCGATTGCAAAGGCGCAAGGTTGCGAGAAAGTCGCGCGATTCATTGAAAAACCGAAGAAGGCCGAAGCTCAGGTGATGATCGCCGAAGGTCGCTACATGTGGAACAGCGGCATGTTCATGTTCCGCCCGCACGTGTTTCTCGACGAACTCGAACGCTTTGCACCGGAGGTCTTGGCTGCCGCGCGCGATGCCGTAACGCAGGCGACGCGCGACCTTGGGTTCCTTCGTTTGGGTGCCGCGCGCTTCGCCGACGCACCCGCGACCTCTATCGACTATGCCGTGATGGAACGCACAGCGCTGGCTGGCACATGTCCGCTCACGGCCGATTGGAGCGACCTCGGCTCGTGGTCCGCGATTTGGGATGTTCTGCCGCGCGACGCCGATGGCAACGCGGTCACGGGCGATGCGCTCGTCAAAGACTCTCGTGGCTGCTTGGTGCGCGCGGAAGGGAAATTGACCACCGTGTTGGGGCTGGACAACGCCGTCGTGGTCACGACCGGCGATGCGGTGCTCGTGACCACCCGCGAGCGCGCGCAAGACGTGCGCGCGATCGTCGCCACGCTGAAGGCGCAAGGCCGTAAGGAATCGACCGAGACGGTGCTGACCTACCGGCCTTGGGGCACCTACAGCAGCATCGATTCCGGCACAAACCACCAGGTGAAGCGCATCACCGTGTATCCCGGTGGAAGTTTGAGCCTGCAGATGCATCACAAACGCGCGGAGCATTGGGTCGTGGTCAAGGGCACAGCCAAGGTGACGCGAGGCGAGGAGACGTTCCTGCTGAAGGAAAACGAATCGACGTACATTCCGCCGGGCACGAAACATCGGCTCGAGAACCCCGGCGACACGCCGCTCGATATCATCGAGGTGCAATCGGGGAGCTATTTCGGCGAAGACGACATCGTCCGTTTCGACGACCGCTACGGCCGCACCGGCAAAACCGACTAGCCGTCAGTAGGTCGTCGTCACGCCCAGGCTCACGCGCGAGCGGTCGAAATTGCCGGAGAAGTTCGACGTACCCAAGGCGTACCCATACTGCGCCTCCAAGCGCAGATTGCGCGTTACGAAGTACGTCGCACCGGCGCTTAGCGTGAGTAGGTCCTCCGCGCGCGCGCTGCGCTCGCGTCGGTTGTCCTCGAACGACGCTTCCAGGACCATGAACAACGGCCGCAGCAACTCCAACTCGGCGCGCAGTTTGTAGGCGTCGTGCGCGGTCGGCACGGCGAACGTCGAGCCGCCGAGCCGTTCCACATCGGCGCCGAAATCGTGCTCCGCCTCCAGCACAAGCGTCAACATCTCGTCCGGGATCCAGCGCAGGGTCGCGCCGTAGACGACGCCGGACGCTTTCGCACCGTCCGGGAACGATTGTTCAGCGAAACCGACCCGGACTTCGCTATGCAACAGACGCGTCAACTCGAACTTCCCGCCGAACACCGATCGCCAGATGTCGTTGTCGGCGTCTGAATCTTCATACCGCCGCAAAGTCGCCGAGACTTCCGCGAAGACACCGACAAGAGGGTGAACGTCGTGCGCGGCGCGGGCGCGAAACTCGCTCTCGAAACCCTCGCGGAAGCCTTGGTCGATGACCGGACCCGATGCCGTCGCGAGCGGATCGGCCGCAACCGCACTGACTCTCGCGTCCGCGGAAAGCGTCGTGCGCCCGATCGTGTAGATGGAACCGGCTTCCACCGTGGCGCGCTCGATGATGGGTCGCGTCGTATAGCGTTCGAACACACCGTCGACGAAGAGGCCGTTGTTGCGGCTGCGCTCGGCCTCGCGGGCGTAGCTGATCGAACCCCGCAAACTAAGCTGCGCCAACTCGGCTGATATGGTGGCACGCGCGCGGCCTTCCGTCGTGTCGAGCTCCGGAGCGGACGCATACCAGGTCTGCACGACAGCGCCGTCGGCAACGAAGGTATAGGGGCCAGACCTGAAGCGTGCCTCGAGCGCGGCTTCAGCCCCGATCTCCAGGCTCGCCGACGGACGCAGGCTCGAAAGTGTGATGTTGTCGTCGTAGCCGCCCCGCAGGCTCGCCGAGGGGAAAACCTCCCATCCCTCGGTACGGAAGCCTTCGCCGCGCCGCAGCGTCCCCAGACGGTCGCCAGGCCCCACCGGCTGCTCCGCCGCCGCGACGCTCTGAAGTGCCGAGACGAACCCGAACAGGAACATCGCTCGACGTAGCGCCGTCATGACGGAACTTGAGGGGACGTGTGTCACGGCCATTCGCCCGG
>JBKJZU010000310.1:0-3457 GCA_046715015.1 Micropepsaceae bacterium | reverse complement strand
ACGCGAAGCCGGGGCCGCTGGCCGGGATCCGCGTGATCGACCTGACGCAATTCGTGCTGGGGCCTTATGCAACGCAGACGTTGGGCGACCTCGGCGCCGACGTGATCAAGGTCGAGGAGCCGTCGGGTGACCGGCAGCGCAATCAGGGCAAGGCACCGAAGTCGACGAACATGGGGCCGCTCTTCGTGGCGCTGAACCGGAACAAGCGGTCGGTCGCGATCGATCTGAAAACGGACGAGGGTAAGGCGCAGCTTCGTGCGCTGGTCGCGACGGGCGATGTCTTTATTCACAACATGCGGCCGGAGGCGGTGAAGCGTCTTGGCTTCGGGTATGCGGATGTTGCCCTGATCAAGCCGGACATCGTCTATGTCGAGGCGGTGGGGTACGGCTCGGGCGGGCCGTATAACGGGCGGCAGGCGTTCGACGATTTGATTCAGGCCGCGTCTGGGGCATGCGATCTGCTTCCGCGCTACGACGGGAACGACGAGCTTCGGCCATTCCCTTCGATCATCGCGGACAAGACCTGCGGGCTCTTTGCCGTCATCGCAACGCTTGCCGCGCTTCAGCATCGCGCGCGCACGGGCGAGGGGCAGTTCGTCGAAGTGCCGATGCTGGAGACGTTCACCGGGTTCATTCAGGCTGAGCACGTTTGGGGGCAGACCTATGTCGATCTGCCCGGCAAGTTCGGGCATCCGACGACGATCACGCCGCATCGCAAGCCGTACAAGACGAAGGACGGGTACCTCGTCGTGTTGCCGGCGAGCCGCGAAGGGTCGGTGAAGTTCCTGGAGTTGGGCGGCATTCCCGATGCCTACAACAGCGCGCGGTTCTTGTCGGCACCCGACGGGAAGGCCCGGGTCAACGTCTATTACCACATGATGCGCGAGGCGGCGGCGACGCGCACGACCGAGGAATGGATGCAGCTTTGCGCGGAGCATCACATTCCGGCGATGCGCGCGAACGAGATGACGACGCTGTTCGAGGATCCGCATTTCAAGGCGGTGGGCTTCTTCGAGGAGCGCGAGATTGCGTCCGAGGGCAAGTACCGCGCGATGCGGCCGGGACTCAGTTTCGCTAAGAGCCCGTGTACGATCCGGCTCGATCCGCCGACGGTCGGCGAGCATACGGCCGAGGTGTTGCGCGAAATCGAAGGATCGACGTAGGGTTCGCCCGCCAAAACGAGGAGCCTCCCATGTCCGACCAGCTTATTCCCGTCACGGCCGAGTGGGCGAAGCGCGCGTTCGTCGACAACGGGAAGTATCTCGATCTCTACAAGGCGTCGGTCGCGGATCCGGTTGCGTTTTGGCGCGAGCAGGGCAAGCGAGTCGATTGGATCAAACCGTACACGAAGGTGAAGAACGTCTCGTACGACGCGAGGAACTTGTTCATCCGCTGGTACGAGGACGGGGCGCTGAACGTTTCGGCGAATTGCATCGACCGGCATTTGGCGAAGCGCGGCGATCAGACCGCCATCATTTGGGAAGGCGACGACCCGAAGGACTCCAAGCACATCACTTATCGGCAGCTGCACGCCGAGGTTTGCCGGTTCGCGAATGTGTTGACCGCGAACGGGGTCAAAAAGGGCGACAGGGTTACGATTTATCTGCCGATGATTCCGGAAGCCGCCTACGCGATGCTTGCGTGCACGCGGATCGGGGCGGTGCATTCGGTCGTGTTTGGTGGGTTTTCGCCGGACAGTTTGGCGGGGCGCATCGTCGATTGCGCGTCCACCGTCGTGGTCACGGCGGATGAGGGTTTGCGCGGCGGCAAGTCGGTGCCGCTGAAGCAGAACACCGATGCGGCTTTGGCGCAGTGTCCGGACGTGAAGCGCGTGGTCGTCGTGAAGCGCACGGGCGGCAAAGTTGCGATGCAGGCGGGCCGCGATGTTTGGTACCACGACGAAGCGGGGAAGGTGTCGAGCGACTGTCCGCCCGCCGAGATGAACGCGGAAGATCCGATGTTTATTCTCTACACGTCGGGCTCGACGGGTAAGCCCAAGGGTGTGTTGCACACGACCGGCGGCTATCTGGTGTTCGCATCGATGACGCATCAGTACGTTTTCGACTACCACGACGGCGACATCTATTGGTGCACCGCGGACGTCGGTTGGGTGACGGGGCACAGCTACATCGTCTATGGGCCGCTTTCGAACGGGGCGACGACGCTCATGTTCGAGGGGGTGCCGAACTATCCCACCGTCTCGCGGTTCTGGGAGGTGATCGATAAGCACAAGGTCAACATCTTCTACACGGCGCCGACGGCGATCCGCGCGTTGATGCGCGACGGTGAGGGGCCGGTGAAGAAGACGAGCCGCGCGTCGTTGCGCCTGCTCGGCTCGGTCGGCGAGCCGATTAATCCCGAGGCTTGGCTTTGGTATCACCGCGTGGTCGGCGACAGTCGCTGTCCCATCGTCGACACGTGGTGGCAAACGGAGACCGGCGGCATTTTGATCACGCCGCTGCCGGGGGCGACCGCGCTTAAGCCCGGGTCGGCGACGCGGCCGTTCTTTGGCGTCGTGCCGCAGGTCGTCGACGCGGAAGGCAAGGTGCTTGAGGGCGAGACGACGGGGAACTTGGTTCTGGCGGATTCTTGGCCGGGGCAGATGCGCACCGTCTATGGCGATCATGAACGGTTCGTCGAGACCTATTTCAAGACCTATCCGGGCAAGTACTTCACCGGCGACGGCTGCCGGCGCGACAAGGACGGGTACTACTGGATCACGGGCCGCGTTGACGACGTGATCAACGTGTCGGGGCACCGGCTTGGCACCGCCGAGGTGGAGAGCGCGCTGGTCGCGCATGCGAAGGTCGCGGAGGCTGCGGTCGTGGGCTATCCGCACGACATCAAGGGGCAGGGCATCTACGCCTACGTGACCTTGATTTCGGGCGAGGCGCCGACGGAAGAGTTGCGCAAGGAACTTATCCAATGGGTGGGCAAGGAAATCGGCGCGATTGCCAAGCCGGACGTGATCCAGTGGGCTCCCGGTCTGCCGAAGACGCGGTCGGGCAAGATCATGCGGCGCATCCTGAGGAAGATCGCGGAGGGTGACACTTCGAATTTAGGCGATGTGACAACGCTCGCAGATCCCGCGGTTGTGCAGGATTTGGTGGCGAACGCGAGGCGCTAGAGGTAGAACGCTCGGCGACCTCCCGGGAGATTTTCGATGCCTGCGTTTCAAAAAAATATCGTGCCGTACCTCACCGTCAGCGACGGGAAGGGCGCCATCGCCTTCTACAAGAAGGGATTGGGCGCGAAGGAAATCATGAAGATGCCCGCCGACGACGGGAAGCGCTTGATGCACGCGCAGCTCGAGATCAACGGACACGTCGTCTATCTTTCGGACGACTTTCCGGAGCATTCGGGCGGCAAGAGCATCACGCCCCTAAGCTATGGCGGCACGCCGGTCGGCATGTTCATTCAACTGAAAATGCCAAAGGAAGTCGACCAGTGGATGGCG
>JBKJZU010000309.1:0-12305 GCA_046715015.1 Micropepsaceae bacterium | reverse complement strand
GGCGAACTACACCGGCACGCTCGGCGACATCGATGTTGGCCTTAGCATCGGCTACGTCTTCGGCGACAACGTGAACAATCAGGACACCACCCCGCCGGATGCCTATGGGGACCTCGAAGATTTTGGTGCTGCGGCTAAGCTTGGCTATCGCGAATGGACGCTCGGTGCCGCCTATCGCCAAACGAATGTCGCTGGCGGCGGCCCGGTCGTGCAGCACTCGTTCCTGGGCAACGTGTATGAAGATCAGGTCACCGAAGTTTGGAGTTTCGGATTGATGTACGAAACCGGCCCCTGGGCCGCGAGCGTGAACTACATCACGATGACCGAAGAGCTTCCCTTCGACGAACAAGAGGGTTCTGGTTTGCAAGCCGCGCTTGGCTACTCGATCAACGAAAATTTTCGGGTGACCGGAGGCTATCAGCGCTACGACTTCGAGAGCGACTTCGGTGGCTGCGGCTTCTTTGGCTGCACCGATCTCGACGCAAACGTCGGCTACGTCGAAGCGTCGTTCAACTTCTAACCCACCCGCCGATTAGGCCAATTCCCACGATCCGGTGCGCCACCAGCCGCCGGATCGTTTTCGTTTCCACACCACCGAGCGCGTAGACGCCGATCGGCGCAGCAGTAAGCGCCGCAAATCGAACGGTGCCGAGTGCCGTTCGCTCAGGATGGCTCGCGGTCGCGAACACCGGTGAGACGAACACAGCATCGGCGCCTGCGGCGTGCGCGCGTTGAACGGCGGCAACACTGTGGGCCGCGCACGTGACAAGCCAGCGCCTGTTCCGCGACCGCAGACCCGGCAGCCTAGCAACCTGTCGTTCGGGCAAATGCACCCCGTCGGCACCAATCCGGTACGCCAACGCCGCGTCATCGGCGACCAGCAAGGCGACGCCTCCAGCGCGGCAAATCGGGCGCAAGCGGCGCGCCAGTTGTTCGCGCAACCCCGCATCGCGATGGCGCACGATGACGGCGCTACCGCGCGGCAGTGCCGACACGGCCTTGGTCCAATCCACGTCGCGCGTATCGTCGGTCATGAGAACGATCGCCGGCAGCGCACGGCCCCGCGCGTGACGCGTGTTGAGCGCGCGCGCGTGGCGTGCCAGCTTGGCCTGAGCTTCGTTCATCGATCCCAGCATGACCGCAACCTTATCAGCCGACACCATCGCCGCGAACCTCCGCGACGTGCGCGCGCGCATCGAAAAGGCGGCGACCGCGGCCAGCCGCAAGGCGTCCGACGTGCGCCTAGTCGCGGTAACCAAGACGCATGACGCCGCCGCAGTCGAGACGGCGATTGCGGCGGGTCAACTCTCGTTCGGCGAAAACCGGGTGCAGGAGGCAAAAGGAAAGTACCCTCTCCTGAAGGCGGCGCATCCAAAGCTCGAATTGCACCTGATCGGCCCGCTCCAATCGAACAAAGCCCGCGAGGCGGTCGCCTTGTTCGATTTCATCCACACACTCGATCGCGACAGCCTCGCCGAAACGCTGGGCGCTGAACTGACGCGCGCCGGCCGCGCCGTGAAACTGTTCGCGCAAGTGAACACCGGCGAAGAGCCGCAGAAAGCAGGCCTCGCACCGCGCGACGCGCTCGCCTTCATCGATAGATGCCGCACCGTGCACGGCCTAACGGTTTCAGGTCTGATGTGCATCCCGCCCGCAGACGAAGAACCCTCGCCCCACTTCGCGCTGTTGCTGAAGCTCGCCCGCGACGCGGGTTTGCGCGAACTCAGCATGGGCATGAGCGGCGACTATGAAGCCGCGATCGGCTTCGGTGCGACGCACATACGTGTCGGCACCGCAATCTTCGGGAGCCGCGCTTAGGTCAGGTGACCGGCTTTCGCCTTCTTCGTCGCCAAATAGGCTTCGTTGTGCGGGTTGGTCGGAAAGCTGTGCGCGACCCGTTCCACGACCGCCACCCCGAACTTCGATAGCGCTGCGACCTTGTCCGGATTGTTCGTCAGCAGCCGCACCGACGTAAAGCCGAGATACTTCAACATCTCCGCGGCCGCGGCGAACTCGCGCTCGTCCGCCTCGAAACCCAAACGTTGGTTGGCTTCGATCGTATCGAAGCCTTGGTCTTGCAGTTCGTACGCCTTGAGTTTGTTGATCAGTCCGATCCCGCGCCCCTCTTGTGCGAGATAGAGCAGGATCCCGTCCCCCGCCTTGCCGAGCGCAGCGATCGCCCCGCGCAGCTGATCCCCGCAATCGCATTTGAGCGACCCCAGCAAATCGCCCGTCAAACACTCCGAATGCAGCCGCACCAACACCGGCCCCGGCGGTTCCGGCGCACCCACGATGAGCGCCAAATGCTCACGCGCCCCGTTCGTCGGCCGGAATGCTAGAACGTGCGTATTCTCCGCCCCTTCGAGCGGCAACCGCGCGCGCGCGGCAACTTTGAACGCGACGGGCGCTTCGAAGCTCTCAATATCGTCGACGCGCACGCAAGGCAGACCCTCGCGCGCGGCCAGACGTTTCGCATCGGCGCTCTTGATCGGCACTTCAACGACCGCCGGCAGCAACCCCGCGACTTTCGCAAGTTTGATCGCGGCCTTTGCGCACGGCCCAAGGGGTTCGCGAAGCGCTTGCCACGGTCCCATCATCGGATCCCGCAGGTCGCGTGTCGGATCGGCGAGCATCTGCGCTGCCCGCGCCGCGTCCTCGCGCGGCAGCGGCACGGCGACCAAATCGTCGGTGTAAAGCCGCGTCCGAAGCGTTGCGGCGCGATGGTGGGTTAAGAGCACGCGCGGTTGTGTGCCGGACCAGCGCGCAAGGGCCGCCAGAACCTCTGGGCTCGTGAGTTCCGCCGCCACGACGAGCGACGGCGCGCCTTTCCTTGGCTGAATCAGAACAGGTAAACCACGCCGAAACTCAGCCGACGCGCGATCGACCGCAATGGCGGCCCCATACAGCCGCTCGGCCAGGGTCGCCTTCGCGATCACAGTTCCGCGAGCGCGCTTGGCCGGGCTTTTGCGCGCTATCGATTTCATGCCTCTCCCGCTCTCCAACAAGGACCTGCTATAGCTTAGACAGAGACCCTCGCAAATCACCGGCCGCAAAGACCTATGACCACGCCCCGACGCGTCCTTCTCGTCGACGACGATAACGCCCTCCGCGAATCCCTAAAGGAACAGCTGGATTTGCTGTCGGAATTCATTGTTGCCGATGCGGCAACCGGCGCCGCCGCGCTCGAAAAGGCGAAGTCCGAATTGCCGGACCTCGTGATTCTGGACGTGGGCTTGCCCGACCTCGACGGCCGCGAAGTCTGCCGCCTGATGCGAAAGGGCGGCGTTCGCTGTCCCATCATTATGCTTACCGGACACGTCGCCGAGTCGGACGAAGTGTTCGGTCTCGATGCCGGCGCAAACGACTACGTCACGAAACCCTTCAAATTCGCGGTGCTTTTGGCTCGCATCCGCGCACATCTGCGCAGCCACGCGCAAAGCGAAGACGCCGTTTTCAAGATCGGCCAATATTCATTCCGTCCGTCGGCAAAGCTCCTGACGGGTGCGAACAACACCAAGGTCCGCCTCACCGAGAAAGAGACGTCGATCCTAAAGTTCCTGTATCGCGCCGGCGACAAGGTGGTCGGCCGCGAAGTGCTTCTGCATGAGGTATGGGGCTACAATCCCGCCGTCACCACCCACACGCTCGAAACACACATCTACCGCCTGCGTCAAAAGATCGAGAACGACCCGACGCACGCGAAATTGCTTGTCACTGAAAGCGGCGGTTACCGCCTCGTGCCGTGACTGCGGACGCGGTGGACATCGCCGAGCGTTTTTTCAGCGCGATTGAACGCGGCGACATCGATGCCGTGAAGGCGATCTACGCTCCCGACGCGCGCATCTGGCATAACCACGATCTGAAGGAACAATCCGTCGAAGAGAATTTGCGCGTCCTGGGTTGGATGTCGCGCAACCTGCCCAATCGCAGCTATCGGGTTCATCGCCGGGTCGCGATCCCCGGCGGCTTCCTCCAGCAGCACACGCTTGAGGCCATGACGGCGGGCGGCCCGTTCACCATGCCTGCCTGCATCGTCGTGGAGGTCAGGGACGGCCGGATCGCGCGGCTTGAGGAATACCTGGATTCCGCCCGTGTGGCCGAGTTGGGCCGTCTGACGAGCGGCAAAAGCGCCACGGGCGCCCGGTCAGGCGCGCCTCCCCCTTGAAACGAGGCGAAAGGCCTATTATACACTTCACACTATCATCTGATTATTCATGGGGAGCACCTATGACCACCCTGATCGCAAAGTTCGCGTTGGCAGCCGCCCTGGCTCTGGCCTCGGGCGCAGGTCTCATCGGGCTTTCCGGGATGATTATCTTTGCAGACCTCCAGGCGCCCAAGGCGCGGTCGGTCCTGCAAGCCCAGCCATTGAGCAGCGGCGCGCAGTCACTGCCGTTCACAGGACAATAGATTCATGAGCCTTCTCGCCAAATTGGGCGTCGCCAGCCTTGCTGTCGGTGTCGGTAGCCTCGCGACTCTGACGCAGGTCCAGGGCCACGTGGAAATGCCCGCGCTCGCCGGTTTAACCAACTTATTGGCAACCGGTCCGTCCGTTACCGGAAAGGGCGGCCCCGTCGATCAAACCTATACGGTGCGTCGTGTCCGCATCGACACGATGGTTGCCGACGTCGAGCTGATCACGGTCCCGCAGCCGGGACCCGTCCGCGTCCAGGCAAGCGGCAAGCCCGACACAATGAAAGAATTCAACATCCGCATGGTCGGCGACGAGGTCATCCTCCGCCTCGACTCGGATGAAGAAGAAGCCTGGTTCCCCTGGAACCTGTTCAACATGTGGTCGCGCGATCGCAAGGCGCAGGACCTGCGCGTACGGATCACGGCACCCGTCGGCACGCCCTACGACATCGAAGACATGATCGGATCGATCAACGCCGGCGACATCGACGCGCCATTGCGCCTCGAAGGCCACGCGCTGAACGCGCGCTTCGGCCGCGTGCAAAGCGCACGCGTGTCGATCATGGGCCGTGGTCGCATCAATCTTGGTGCGATCAAGGAAACGCTCGACCTCGAAGTTGCGGGCTCCGGTGACTTCTCCGCCGCGTCCGCTCAATCGGCCGAAGTCGAAATCGCCGGTGGCGGGAACGTGCAGCTCGGCCCGCTTGCGACTGGCTTCAATGCCGAAGTGGCGGGCTCGGGCGACATCCGCGTCGCGCAGATCAACGGGCCGTTCGACGTTGAAATCGCGGGCTCCGGCGGCGTTGTCGTCGACGGCGGACAGGCGACGTCGTTCTCGGTTGCGATCGCCGGTTCCGGTGATGTCATGTTCAAGGGTCACGCCACGAACCCGAAGGTGGACATCATGGGTTCCGGCAGCGTCACCGTCGGCTCGTATTCCGGCACGCTTGACCAGGACGTCGCAGGCTCAGGCGAGTTCAAGGTGATGAGACCGGGTCAGCCAGCAGGCCCGCAGCCGCCTGCCCAGCCGCAACCGCCGGCGCCGCCGAAGAGCCAATAGACCTACTCGTAGCGAAGGGCCTCGATCGGATCGAGGCCCGCTGCGCGCCGTGCCGGGAAGAAGCCGAACACGATTCCGACCGCGGCGGAAAACGCAAACGCCACCACGACGACCCAAGGGCTAAGGATAAACGGCACGCCGATCGCATAGGCGATCGCGGCTGACCCGCTAAGCCCGATCGCGGCCCCAATCAACCCGCCGACGCAGGACAGCAACACGGCCTCGATCAGGAACTGGAGTAGTACGTCGCGCTCGAGAGCCCCGATCGCAAGCCGGATGCCGATCTCCCGCGTTCGCTCCGTCACCGAGACCAGCATGATGTTCATGATCCCGATACCGCCGACGAGCAGACTGATCGCGGCAACCGCGGACAATCCAGCCGTCAGCAAGGCGGCCGTGGAGTCGACCAAACTCGATATCGATTGCAGATCGCGGATGAAGAAATTGTCTTGCTCGCCCGCGCGAATGCGCCGCCGTTCACGTAAGAGCGTTCCGATCGCATCTTGCACGGGCTTCACTTGTTCGGCGGTCACGGCCGACAGTTGAATTTGCTGAACGTCGTCGTTGCCGGTCATGCGCCGCTGCACGGAGAGGATCGGCATCAGAATCGTGTCGTCCTGATCTTGCCCGAACGTCGATTGCCCCTTGGCGGCGAGCACTGCAATCACCTCGCAGGACGTCGTCTGCCCGAGCCGGATGGAAGCACCCAGCGGGTTCTGCTGACCGAACAGTTCCTTGCGCGGCGTCTCACCGAGGATGCAAACGGCCCGCCCGCCGCGTTCCTCGCTCTCGCTGAACGGCCGCCCGAGCGCGATACCCCATTCGCGCACTATCATGTATGCGTTCGTCGTACCGTTGACCGCGACCTGCCAATTGTTCGATCCGTAAACCGCTTGGGTCTGTTTAATCGTCGACGGCGCGACGGCCAACACGCCTTGGATCTCGCGCTCGATCGCATGCGCGTCGTCCATCTTGAACGGCGTCTGCGGCGTCGCGGGTCCCGCGCGCTGCGGCGTGAACGGCACGACGAAGAGCAGGTTCCGCCCCATCGAAGCGATGTCGGCGGTGACCTTCATCGTGAGACCCTGACCCAGTGTCACCACGGTCACGACGGCTGCCACGCCGACGATGATGCCCAGCGTCGTCAAGAGCGAGCGCAGCAAGTTCGCTCTCAATTCCCGCCAAGCGAGCTGTAGCGTGGTCCAGATCATTCCGCGGCCTTCTGCGCCAAAGTATCGGACGCGATCTTGCCGTCGCGAAAGCGAATCTGCCGCTTCGCGTAGGCGGCAATGTCTTCCTCGTGCGTAACCAGCACGATCGTCATCTTGCGCCGCGCGTTCAAATCTTCAAGCAGCTTCATGATCTCGTGACTGCGCGCGGTGTCGAGGTTTCCCGTCGGCTCGTCCGCGAAGATGACGGCGGGCTCCGTCACCAAAGCGCGCGCGATGGCCACGCGTTGCTGCTGCCCGCCCGAAAGCTCGGAAGACGTATGATTGGCGCGGTCGCCAAGACCGACAAGATCGAGCGCTTTGAGCGCCAGCGTCCGCCGCACGGCAGCCGGTTCGCCGCGATAGATCAACGGAAGCTCAAGGTTCTCACGCGCCGTCGTACGCTTCAAAAGGTTGTACCCCTGAAACACGAAGCCGATGTAGTTGCGCCTGAGCAGCGCGCGCTGCGACCGTGACAGCGTCCCGACGTCGATGCCGCGAAAATAATAGCGTCCGCTGGTCGGCGTATCGAGGCAGCCTAAGATGTTCATGGCCGTCGACTTGCCTGACCCTGACGGCCCCATGATCGCGACGAATTCGCCGTCGTTGATCGAAAGGCTGACGCCGTCGAGCGCCCGCACCTCCGTCTCGCCCTTGCCGTAAATTTTCGAGACGCGGTCGAAGCGGATGAGCGGCGCGTCAGCCATCGCCCTACTTCTGCCGCGCGATGTCGAGAATGAACTCTTCGCCGGCCTTCACGTTCGTGCTGGTGACTTGCGTGCGCCGCCCATCGGTGATGCCAAGCGTCACGTCGCGCGACGCCGGCATCCCGTCGGCGCCCAACGTCCAGACCTGGCCCTTGCCGCTGGCGATCGGATCGGCCGGCGCGGTCGTCGCTTGCGGGATCATCCCTTCTTGCGCCGTGTTCTGTTGCGGCGTGAAACGTAGAGCGCCGTTCGGAACGCTGAGCACATTCTCGACCACTTTGGCCGTGATGTCCGCCGTCGCCGTCATACCGGGCTTCAGCAGGCCCTTCTCGTTCTGAACGCTCAATACGCCTTGATAAGTGACCACATTCTGGATCGTCCGCGCGGCGTTGCGAAGCTCCACGACTTTGGCGCTGAACGTTTGCGCGGGGTAGGCGTCGACCGTGAACGTCGCATCTTGGCCCGACGCAACCTCACCGATATCGGCCTCGTCGATATCGATCGTGAGTTCCAGCTTCTTCAGATCCGAAGCAATGACGAACAACTCCGGCGTCTGGAACCCGGCGGTGACGGTCTGTCCGGGCTCGATCTTGCGGTCAAGCACGATGCCGTCGATGGGCGAGCGGATTGCAGCTTTGGCAAGGTTGGCATCCGTCTGATCGGCTTGTGCCCGCGCCGTGTTTAGCGTCGCGCGCAATGCGTTGCGCGCCGCGAGCGCGGCGTCGTAGGTGGCTGCGGAGGCAAATCCTTTCCCGCGCAGCGTCAACGCACGCCTCAGATCGTTCTGCGCCTTCGCGAGATTGGCGTCGGCTTGCGCAACACTGGCCCGCGCCTGCACGGAGCGCGCTTTGAGCTCGTCGGTGTTGATCCGCGCGATGATCTGACCCTTCGTCACGCGATCGTTGAAATCCACGAAGATGTTGTCGATGCGCCCGGAAACCTCGGCACCCACCGTGACTTTGTCGATCGGCTGTAGCGTGCCCGTCGCGGTCACCAAGGCCCGGATCGTCGCGACCTCGGCTTTGCCCTTCACGTATTCGGTCTTCTTCGCGGGGGTCAGCGCCCACCATGCCACCAGGAGGATGACAAGAAGCGCAAGCGCGATCACCCACCAACGCCGCCACCACGGCTTTGCCGCGCGGCCCACGCCAAGCGTTTGCTCAATCTCGCTCGCCGCTGTCGGCCGCTGTGTACTTACATCGTTCATGGCACCGAATAAGCCAGCAAGCGCCGTGCCCCCACTAGAATGACGTATATAGGTACGCACCAGACAGCCTCAAACAGCCGTTGGGTCAAGCGGGTCACGTTCGCGTTAGTTAATGCGAATAAGGGTCAAACGCGTCGCGCAAACCATCGCCGAGCACGTTGAACGCCAGGACCACCAGAATAACCGGGGCGAGCGGGATCAAAAGCCACGGATAAAGCTCGACGGCGCTAATGTTTTGCGCCTCGTTCAACAGCACGCCCCAGCTAACGACCGGTGCCCGCAAGCCTAGCCCCAGGAACGACAGCGCGGTTTCACCCAGGATCATCCCGGGTATTGCGAGTGTGACACTCGCAATCAGATGCCCGGAAAAGTTTGGCAGCATGTGTCGGAACAGCACGCGCATGCGGCTAGCGCCAAGGAGCTCCGCAGCGACGACATAATCCTCTTCGCGAAGCGACAGAACCTTCGCGCGGACGGCGCGCGCCAAGCCCGGCCAATCGAGCAGTCCCAAGATCAGCGTGATCCCGAAATAGACCCAGATCGGCGACCAAGTCGCCGGCAGCGCGGCAGCCAACGCCATCCAAAGCGGCAGTTCTGGCAGCGCGCGCAGAAGTTCGATCAACCGCAGAACCGTGGCATCGAACCAGCCGCCCAAATAACCGGCGAGGCCGCCCAGCAAGCATCCGAGCACGAAACTGAGCGAAACGCCCAACAGCCCGATCGTGAGCGAGATACGCGCGCCGTACATCACGCGGCTGAAAATGTCCCGGCCCAGCCGGTCCGTGCCGAATATGTAAAAGCCTGTCCCGCCCTCGGCCGGACACACCAAATGAAACCGCGTCTCGATGACGCCCCAGAACTGGTAGGGGTCACCGTCACATATGAATCGAAGCTTTTCGACACGTGTCGTATCGACGGAAAACGTGCGAGAGAACGTTGTAAGATCGACCTCGGATTTCAGGTGATAGACGAACGGCCCAAGAAACGCACCGTCGTGAAACCAATTGACGTCCGCTGGCGGCGCGTAGAGCGCGTCGTTGTTCCGCGTCTCCGACGCGTAGGGCGCAATCGCCTCGACGAACGGCAGCATGCCGTAGAGCATCGCCAGAAACACGAACGAAAAGAACGCGCCCTTCCTCAGCCAAAGCCGATCCAGGAACGTCGGCCGTTCCAGCTTCGCGATTGTGACGGCATCCGCGGTGCTCATCGGTCAAGCCCCTGCCCCAACCGCACGCGCGGGTCGATGAACCCAAGCAGCAGGTCGGACACCACCGTGCCGACAAGCGTCAGCACGGCGGCAAAGAGCAGAATGAACCCGGCCAAAAACTGATCCTGCGCCTGCAGCGCTCGCACCAAAATTGGGCCAACGGTCGGCAGCCCTAGCACAACGGACACGATCACCGACCCCGATACCAGCGACGGCAGCAGATTGCCGATGTCTGCGACGAACGGGATCAAGGCCATCCGCACGGGATAGCGCAGCAGCAATCGCGTCTCGCTGACGCCGCGCGCCCGCGCCGCAATGACATAAGGCTTACGCAACTCGTCGAGCAAGTTCGCACGCAAGCGCCGGATCATCGACCCGACGCCCGAAAACGCGATTATGACGACCGCAATCGTCAGGTGCGCCAGCAACGACTGAATCTTGGCCGGCGTCCAGTCGCTCTCCGCGTATTGCGGATCGACCAGACCGCCGATCGTCACGCCGAACCATGCGTTCGCGTAGACCAGCACGACGAGCGCCAGCAGGAACCCCGGCGTTGCCATCGCCAAATAGGCAAACCCGGCGATGGAATAATCGCGCAGCGAATACTGCTTCGTTGCCGCCACAATGCCGAGCGGTAGCGCGATCAGATAGATCGCAATGACGGCAAGCACGTTTACCGCGATCGTCGGGATCAACGCGTAGTCTACGACGTCGGCGACCGGTTTCTTGAACTCGAACGAATAACCCCAGTTACCCTGCAACAAACCGGAGTACCCGCGCGGCCCCTCTGCCACGCCCAGCCAAATCAAGAACTGCTCGATCAACGGCTTGTCGAGGCTGTACTCCTTGCGCAGGTACTCCGCCTTCGCCGCGCCCGTGGCGTCGCCCTGTGCCTTCAACTGCACGATTTCGTTCGAGAGGTAGTCGCCGGGCGGAAGCTGAATAACAAGAAAGATGAGCGCCGCGATGATGAACAGCGCAAACGCCATCAAGATCAGACGCTCGGCTGCGTAACGCAGCATCATCCCCCCGCAAGGAAAGTCATTGCGCGAACCAGAACTCGTCCATTCGGTACATGCCGAACTGCGCGCCCGGATCCCATGAGAAGATGCCTTGCGCCGGGACATTGCGCAATTTCGCATTCACGACGATAGGCTGCATCACGCCGGAAACGGTTCCGATAATGAATTGCTGTTCAGCATGAATGGCAAGCATTCGCTCCCACGCGGCCTTTCGCTCGGCCGGCGTCTTGGCCGCGCTCCACGACGCGTCGAGCTTCAGCAACTCCTTCGCCGCCGGCAGATCCGGCGCCTCGCCGGACCTTCCGTTCGTCTCGAAATAGTTTCCCCACTTGGGCCAAATCAGCGTGTCTTGACGCGTCGGCGCGAGTTCCGCGGGGCTGAGGTCGGCGGTCGGAATGCCGGTATCCCAACCCGACCACACTGTCATCACGGCCTCGCCCGCATAGGCACGGCTGCGCATGATCGTACGGTCCGACGGCTTGATCACGAGCTTGATCCCAAGCGCCTTGTAGTGCTGGGCGATCAGCTGCAGCACGTCGCTCTCGTCCTTCGACTCGCCCGCCGTCTCGACCACAAGCTCAAGCGGACGCTTATCGGCCATCAACCGCACGCCGTCCGCACTGCGTTGCGTCAGCCCGATCTGATCCAACAATGCGTTCGCAGCCTTCGGATCGAAGCCTGCATTGGCCGTCAAATACTCCGCCTTGAAAAGCGGCGACGCTTTCAAGACCGCGTTGTTGCCCTCCGCCGCCATGCCGAAATACAGCGCCTTGTTGATGTCCGAGCGATTGATGCCAAGCGCCAGGGCATGACGGAATCGCACATCGCGCATCAGCTTGCGCCAACCGGCATCGTTCGAATTCAAATTCGGATAGAGCGCAACCTGCGAGCCCTTGGCGATCGGCCAGGTCAAAACCTTGTACTTGCCCTTGCCCTCGTTCGCCTTCAGGACTGTGATGTCCGCAAGCGAAAGCCCGCGCGCCTGCAGATCGGAATCGCCCGCCGCGGTCTTCGCCGCGACGAGCCCGCCATCCGTAATCGCGACCTCGATCTGGTCTATATATGGCAGCTGCTGCCCCGTGGTATCGACGCGATGGAAGAACGGGTTGCGTTTGAAGACAAAGCGGGTCGCGGGCATCGTCGTCGTCGCGATCCACGGCTGCAGCGTCGGCATGGCGGGATTATCGTTGTCGTCGATCGCATCCATGCGGTTGTGCAACTCGGCCCACGACCGCGCTTTCCCGGCCGCAACCTTCTTCGCTAGCCCCGCAGCATCTGCGTACTTCGTATGAAACTGCTTCAGATAGTGCGCCGGCCTGTAGATGTAGGGCTCACGCGCCTGAGCGAGCGACGCCAAAAATCGCGAATTGGGCTTCGACCAGGTGTAGCGCACTGTCACCGCGTCGACGACCTCGACCTTCGGTGCCTCGCCGCCGTTCAAGAGCTCGACAGGCGGGCCGCCTGGATTGAGTTCCTTGTTT
>JBKJZU010000308.1:0-2816 GCA_046715015.1 Micropepsaceae bacterium | reverse complement strand
TGTTCGCGATGAACGTCACGCGGCCTTTCATGTCCTTCGCACACCCGTCGCAAGCCACCCCAACCACCGAGCCCACCGCGAGCTTCGCGCGCAGCGGCTCAGGCACGAAGAAGCGCAGCTTGACGTTCTGCGGCGGCAGGATCTGCACGATCGCACCACCTGGCGGCACATACTCGCCGGCTCGCCGCAGCGTGTCTTCCACCCGCCCCGCAACCTTTGCCCGAATTCGCCGCTGGCTGAGCGCATACTCGGCGCGCGCCAGCGAGGCCTTTGCCCCTTCAACGGCAGCGCGCGCCGCCCCGATCTCGTTGATGCGTCCACCTTTGCGGGCGAGCGCGAGGTTGGCTTCGGATTGCTTCACCTGCATCAGCGCCGCGTCGCGTTGCGCGCGCCGCGTATCGACCGCGGCCTGCGAAACGAAGCCGCGCCGCTTCAATTCGCTCGTGCGCGCGAACTCGACGTCGGCGAGCGTACGGTTGGCCCGGGCCTGGGTAAGGGCAGCCTCCAGCGCCGCGATCTCGTCCGGCCGCCGTCCGGTTTCCAGGTTCGCAAGCTGTGCTTCCGCTTGGCGCATTTGCGCCGCCGCCTGATCGCGCTGCGCAATCTGTGCCTCGGCGTCGAGCGCGAAGAGCGCATCGCCGACTTTCACCTGCGCGCCGCGCGTGACGAGCACTTCGCTCACCCAACCGCCCTCCGGCGCCGCGACATAGACGTATTCGCCTTCCGCGTAGCCGGTGACTGTGCCCGCGGGCTCGGCACCGCAAGCGCCGAGCGCGAATATCAGAAAGATCGCAGCAAAATGGCGAAGGGTCATGGCTCACTCCCAACAGTGATGCCGCGTAGGAACGTGTCGATGTGTTGCTCGACGAACGCGGCCCCATCCAGAGGCTCGCTGTCGAAGCGCTCGAATGTAGTCCGCCAAATGGCGACGAAGAGCACCGGTGACACGGCGCCATAAGCGGCGTGAGCAGGGTCGACCTTGCGAAAGCGCCCCTCAGCGATTCCGCGTTCGATGATGGCGGAAATCACGGCCACACCGCGCGAGATGACCTCGCGCTTGTAAGTCTCGGCGAGTTTCGGAAAGCGTCCGCCTTCGCCGATGACGAGGCGTGGGAACAACGCCATGCGGCTGTCGCCCAGCAACGCACCCATGAACGTCAACACCCGCCGCAACATCGCATCCGCCGGCACGGACACGTCGGCAGCGAGCGCGCGCAGTTGTTCGATGTTCGGCTGCGGGATCGCGCGTACGAGCGCCTCGAACACGTCCTCCTTGCTCTGGAAGTAGAGGTAGATCGTGCCTTTGCTGACCCCGGCGCGGGCCGCGATGTCCTCGAGGCGCGCGGCTGCGAACCCCTTCTCGAAGAAGACGTCGAGCGCCGCATCCAGAAGTTCCGCCGGTCGGGCGTCCTTCCGTCGTTGCCACCGTTGAGATCGTGCGAGCTGGTTCATGGTTAAATAAATAACTGACCAGTCATTTATTAGCAGATGTCGCGCTCGTGAACAAGATTAAGAACTGGTTACAACAGAAACATAGTTAAGGCGTTGAAAAGTAACGATGAAAGCCAAGGACCTGCCAGCCATGCAGGCGCATCAGACCTGATATGCATCTAGTGCAGTTGAATTCTCAGTATTACGAACAACATACTAGTCCATCAACGAGGACGAAAACCGGCCCCGCCCGCAGGACCCCGTGGGGACGGAAACGAGAGAGAAGGAGAGACGGCAATGAAGACACTTACGGTCATGGTGGAATGGTCTGCGATCGCGGTCGCGCTCTACGCGACGCTCGCTCTGGCCCTCCCGGTCGAAGCCTTAGCCGGCATCGCCTGATCCCCGAGCCCACCGAAATTTCAAAGAACCAATGCCCCCTACAGGAGAGACAACAATGCAAACGCTCACGACAGTCGTCCAATGGTCAGCCATCGCATTCGCAGCCTACATGGCGGTTTCGACGGTTCTGATCGGAACCCCTGGCCTCTTCGCCTAAAGCGCGGCGAAGATAGCCCTCAGCTTTGGGGCCCGCGGCAAATCAAGAGCCGCCGGGCCCCGAAGTCGTTTTGGCCCTCCGCGACGATGGAGTGACCGGCGCGCTGACAGAGGTGGCGCAAGTCGAGCGGCGCCAACGGGTCGGTTACGATCACGGCCAACCGCTCACCGGCACCCATCGCCCGCAACGCCTTTTCGGTCATCAGAGACGGCATTGGGCACTTAACCCCCGTCAAATCGAGTTGCCGGGCCGATTGCCAATCGGTCGTGTCCACCGGTTCGTTCATGGAAAGTTCGATTGACCCATGCGGCATAGTCCCTAATTTCGCCAATGAGCGTAGTCGATGCTCGGCATCGCAAGCGAGTCCAACAAGGCCGGGAACGGGGGAACGAAGGAGTGGTCGGCGCAATAGCCCGCGAGTGGCGGTTCATCTCCATCACGACGCGGCTTCTGCGTCGAATGGGCAAGATCACCCCGGACTCGCCCCACACCGTCGCCGACATCATCGAGGGCTGGGCGGCCAAGCGCCCGAACAACATCGCGATTTGGTTCGAGGACAAGAAGTACACGTACCGCCAATACGATGCGGCCGCGAACCGCTACGCACGCTGGGCACAGTCGTTGGGTTTGAAGCGCGGCGACTCCGTCGCCCTCTTGATGGAAAATCGCCCGGAATATCTCTTCGCGTGGGGCGGCCTCGTCAAGCTCGGCGTCATCGTCGCCCTCATCAACACGAACTTGCGCGAGCGCGCGCTCGCGCACAGCTTCGCGATCTCGAATGCGAAACATGTGGTGCTCGGTGCGGAACTCGCCGCCAACCTTGCGT
>JBKJZU010000307.1:0-4430 GCA_046715015.1 Micropepsaceae bacterium | reverse complement strand
TGCGATCATCGCGGGGCTTCGGTTTGCTCGATGATGGTTTTCAGTGCGGCGTCCGTCGTCCGGCCTTCGATCTCCGCGGTCGGTGAGAGGATTACTCGGTGGCGCAGCGCGGGGGCGGCGAGTGCCTTCACGTCGTCCGGGATCACGTAGTCGCGGCCGTCGAGCGCGGCGCGGGCGCGCGCTGCCGAGGCCAGCATCGCGGCGGCGCGGGGGCTTGCGCCAAGTTCGAACGTGCTGCCCTCGCGCGTCGCACGGATGATGCGCACGACGTAGTTCACGACTTCGTCCGGCAGGCGCACTTGGGCCGCGAGATCGACGGCCGCGGTCAGAATGTCTTGCGTCAGAGCGGCCACGATCGGCGGGGCTTTGCGGTCGGACGCGCGGGTGCCGTGCTCGGCCACGATGCGGCGTTCGTCTTCGATGCTGGGGTAGGAGAGGATGTGCTTGAACAAGAAGCGGTCGAGTTGCGCTTCGGGCAGCGGATAGGCGCCTTGCTGTTCGATCGGGTTCTGCGTCGCGATGACCGTGAAGCGCGGACTCAAGACGTGGCGCTTGCCATCGAGCGTGACGCCGCGTTCCTGCATTGCCTCCAGCAGCGCCGCTTGGGTCTTCGGCGGCGTGCGGTTGATTTCGTCGGCGAGCAGGATGTCGCAGAAGATTGGACCCTTCGTCAGCGCGAAGGCACTGGTTTGGAAGTTGAAGAGGTTCGAGCCCAGTATGTCGCCCGGCATCAGGTCGGGCGTGAACTGCACGCGACCGAACTGCAGGTCGAGCGTTTTGGCGAAGCATTGCGCGAGCAGCGTCTTTGCCGTGCCCGGCGGGCCTTCCAACAGGACGTGCCCGCCCGCGAACAT
The DNA here is from genome assembly GCA_046715015.1 of Micropepsaceae bacterium. Lineage (GTDB taxonomy): Bacteria > Pseudomonadota > Alphaproteobacteria > Micropepsales > Micropepsaceae > SZUA-430. The sequence continues at coordinate 3,576 of JBKJZU010000307.1, read as the reverse complement.
TGCCGTCAGCAGCAGATCGACGGTGTCGTTTTGGCCGACGACATGCGTCGCGACGGCGGCGCGGATGCGATCGGCAGTGGTGCGAAGGTCAGCGAGTTGCACGGATCATCTCTCCAGTCCAAGCATGTAGACGGCGGGCGGCGGTCAAGGTTTCGGCTGCGGTTTTGGCGGCCGCGGCTTCGGATGCGAGTTCGGTATAGGTCGCGCGCACGCCGCGGCTTTGCGCGATGCGGTCGAGCTCCGCGTTCGTCGCGTCGGTCGCGTCTTGCGAGACGTGAATCTGTTCGGCGACGAGAGTGCGGATCATCCGGGCGTAGCGCGGGGCCATCGTCGCGTCGCGGCCGGCGAGGCGGATCAGCGCCGCCGAGTTATCGGCCAATGTGCGTTTGCCGAGTGCGATCGCGCGTTTGCCGCGTGCGCTGGGACCGGAGCGCGTCGCGGCGCGCCAGGCGATCATGCCGGCGACGATGACGAAGCTCAGCGTTGCGGCGAGCAGCGGCGGTTCGAGCGCCAGACGCAGCAGACTGCGCGATCGCTCGAAGCCGTTCAACGAAACGTCAAAGGCGATCGGCGTTGATGGTGTGTGCAACAGGTCGAGTAGCGCCAAGCCCGTCTTCGCGTTTTTCAGATGAGCGATGCCTTGATTGTTCAAGAGATCGGGGTCCGAGAGGATGTAGATGTAAGGTTCCTCCGAATCTCTGAGGTAGCCCAAGACAGTTTTGCCGGCGGCGGTCGTAACGACGGGGACGATGGCGGCGGCGGCGATCGTTTGGAGCTTGACGATTTTGCCCGCGTGCAATGTTCGCCCGGTGCCGCTGACCGGCGCTGCGTTCGGATCGAACAGCAGCGTTTGTTCCGTGGTGCCCGGGGTCTCGCTCAACTTCGCATTCGGGGCGAGATCTTCGACGACATCGACGGCGCCTGCCATGGTGTTCGTCTCGCGCACCCAGCCGCGATGGTTGTAGCTGGGCTTCGGCAACCATTTCGGCAGCACGATCAGTGCGTTCGAATGTGCCAGGCGCTCTACATCTGCAAGTTTGACTTTGCTTTCGGGGGTCAGCACGACGAGATCGGCGCTTGACCCTTTGGGTTCGCTCCGGCTGACAGTGACGTGCGTGCCTTGCCCGCGTGCGAGCTTGACCAACCCCGCGTAGCCGATCGCCGACTTCGACAGTGCGTGCGCCTTGCCGTCGTTGCCGTCCATGAAGTCCGGCGCGAAGGTCGAGAGCGTAATGAAGGCCGAGAACGCAAAGACGCCGACCACGAACATGACGATCGCGACACCGGCAGAGAACACTTCGGGTGGGCGGCCTTGTGCTTCGACGCTCATGCGCTCGGTGCCTCCAGCGCGAAGCTCTCATAGGCGCTGCGGCATTCGGCATAGTGGTCTTGGGTTAGGGGGCGGCCGGCGAACAGGCTGCGCTCGACGGCTTGCGCGATCTTTACGAATGTCGTGCGGCCTTCTCGCGACAGGTACTCGATCGTCGAGATTTCGCGGCTAGTCATGCTGGGTACGATCGCCGTGGGATAGACCTTCTCCATATCTTCGATGCTGCGGTGGAGCAGAGCGCGTACCGCTTCGCCATAACGGCCTTCGGCGGCAAGTCGGTCGGCTTCTTCCAGCAGGGCACGGGCGCGGGCGGTTGCCGGGCGGTACTCGGGGACGGGAACGTCTTCGTCGGCATTCGCTTCGCCGGCGGTTTGCGGCAAGCGGCGCGCGACTTCACGCACGATCGCGTAGACGATGAGCGCTGCCAAGAGCACGACGCCGCCCCAGAAGATGTAGTTCAAGAACGGCGCGATGTAGGCGAGGAGCTTTGCCAGTGCCTGAAGCCAATCGGGTGGCGCGGGCGGTGCTTCCATACGCTCAAACTGGAACTGCAACGAGGGGTCGGCCAGGAGCTCCCGATGCAACCGTTCGAACTCTGCGGCGTCAGCGGCGGTGCCGGCGGCCATTGCGGTTACATCTCTCCGAACGCTCGTTCGTGCGACTCTTGCCAGAAGCGCCTAACTGCGCGCAACCCGCGCCTCAATCTCGGGCAGGACGCGTTCGGTGGCGGCTGCACCTATGGCGATCGCTTCGTCGGCCCGGTCGAACTCCAGAAGCGCGATCTTGCCGATGTCGGAGTTGATCGTGACGTCGGGCGGGTCGCTTGCCAGGCGTACGCGCGTCATCCGGTCGAGCAGGATGTTCAACGCGGCGACGGACACGGTCGCTGTCGTGAGTTCGCCGGGCTCGTCGCCGAACAGTTGGCGGGCGACGAAGCGCTCGGGCTCGCGGAAAACCGCAAGCGCCTTTTGCCAGGCGTTGCCTTCGATCTCCGTCGGTTCGCGGGCGAAGCGTTGGTTGGGGCTCTGGCTTGCGGGGAGGGGGACTGCGACGACGAACTGTGCGCCCATGGCGCGGCAAGCGGAGACGGGCACAGGATTCGTGATGCCGCCGTCGATCAACGGCCGACCGTCGATCTCGACCGGCACCAAGATGCCGGGCAGCGCGTAGGATGCGCGCATCGCGGTGCTGAGATTGCCTTCGTCAAGCCAGACCTCGTGGCCGGTCAGGAGTTCCGTCGCGACGGCCGCGAACTTCATTTTCAACTTCGGGATCGCGTGCTCGCCGATAATGTCGATCAAGACTTGCGCCAACTTGGCGCCGACGACGAGACCGCCGCCTTTGCCGAGGTTGAGGTCGGCGAGTTTCCAAATCGCGCGGCGATCGAGCGTCAACGCGAATTTTTCGAGTTCGTCGAGCTTGCCGGCTGCGTAGGCGCCACCAACGATCGCACCAATCGACGAGCCGGCGACGATCGTGGGCGCAAAGCCAGCACGCGTCAGCGTGCGAAGGACGCCGATATGGGCCCAACCGCGTGCGCCGCCGCCGCCAAGTGCTATGCCGATCCGCATGCAACCTAGATTGCCGCGAGGAGGGCGGTGACGGCAATGGGGGAAGGTGCTTTAGTTCGGCCTTCGCCATTGGAGCCTCGCAATGCTGAAGCCACTTGCCGACCAGATTTTGGAAACCTACGCGCCGGAGCCGAAACACGGGCGCCTCTTCGCGTTCGATCCGCCGGTGGATCTCGCGCATTTTTCCGCGTTCACAAGCGGTCAGCCGTTCGATGCGTTCAAAACGATGCGCGAGAATGCGCCGGTGTGCTGGTGCAAAGAGCCGCCGGAGCTCGGCGGCGGGTTCTGGGCGCTGACCCGTTACGACGATGTGCGGGCAGTGTCGTTGAACCCGCAGGTCTTCTCGTCGCAAAAGGGCGGGATTTTGATGGCGTACGGCAACCCGGCACAACGCCATCCGGTGCTGCACCGCGCGTCGCTCGATCAGATGATCAACATGGATCAGCCTATTCATTTCGAGCTTCGGCGCGAGCACTTGCCGTTCTTCACGGCGAAGTATGTCGCCGATTTGAAGCTCAAGGTCGAGGCGAAGGTGACGACACTTCTCGATACGATCGCGCCGATGGGCCAATGCGATTTGGTCGAGCAATTGTCGGCGGAGTTGCCGCTGTTCACGCTGTCGGAGATTTTGGGCATCCCGGAGAGCGACCGGCCGAAGCTGGTGCGGTGGATGCA
>JBKJZU010000306.1:0-3645 GCA_046715015.1 Micropepsaceae bacterium | reverse complement strand
GGCGCGGGTTCTCGACGAGGCGTTCGACAACGAGCTTTTGAAAGGCGTGCTCGCGCAGGGCGCCATCATGGGCACTGGTGCGGCGCCCTATGCACCGGCTTCGGGGCAGCTGCTGACGCGCCAATCGCTGCTCGCGCATGCGGTGCCGGAGGCGGGGCACAGGTTTGTAGCCGGCGGCGAGCGGCGGTTGCGCCAAGCGCTGCTCGCGCTGCTCAAGTTTTACAACAACGCTGATGTCGTGTTCGGCGCCGAGGTGAAAGAGATCGCGACGGAGCGTGAGGCAGCGTCGGGCGTGGTGCTTTCTGACGGCAACGTGCTGCGCGCGCCGCTTGTGATTTCGGCGCTGGCGCAGGAGCGGGCCGGCGCGATGCTCACCGGTTTGAAGCGTGCGCGCCCGGCGCACCTGGCGCCGAGAGCGTCTGTGGAGCCCGCACAGGTCAAGTTGACGATCGGCGCTCTGCCGAAGCTGCCCGGTGTCGATGCGGCTACGCTGGCTTCTGGGGCAATCATGAGGCTGAACCCGTCGATCGCACGTTTGGTGTCTGCGCATGGTGCGTTTCGCGGGCTGTCGCTGCCCGTGCAGCCGTGCCTGGACTTGCGCTTCGTGCCGCGCGCGGAGGCGAAGGCGCGGTGGGACCTTCACGTCTCGATGCCGTATGTGCCCGCGACAACGACAGAGGGGCCGTGGAGTTCGGCGCGGCGGGAGAAGCTTCGCGGGTTGATCGTACGCGCGATCGACGAAGTGTCGGCGGGCTTCGGCGCGTCGATCGAGTCGGCGGAGATGCGTCATCCGGCGGAAGCCGAGGGTCTGCTCGATATCGGCGGCGCGGCGCTGATGGCTTCCAACGCGGCAATGGACCAGACCGCGGTGCCGGAGGCGCACGCGGCGGCGGCGATGTCGCTGTTGAAAGGGCTGACGGTTGTCGAGCCCACGCTCTATGGCGGGGTCGGCGATGCGGGGCTGCAAGCGGCGGCCACCGGTTCGCTGGTGAAGGCGCGCGCCGATGCGTAGCGTGAGTTCGCAAAACGACGTGATCGTGATCGGCGCGGGCGTCAACGGGCTGATCTGCGCGGCGTTGCTGGCGCAAGGGCGCCGTCGCGTCACCGTCGTCGAGGCGGAAGCGCATGCGGGCGGTGCGTGCAAGACGATCGAGCTTGTCGCCGGGCATCGTGTCTCGGGGTTGGCGCATCTGATCGGGCCGTTGGATGCGCAGGTGATGAAGTCGCTGCGCCTGCACCGGTTTGGGTTGACCCTCTCGGCAAAGCAGATTTCGACGGTCGCTCTGTCGCCGGACGGGCGGCACATCCCGTTGGGCGGCGATCTTCGCCAGACGGCGCAGGCTTTGGGCGCGCACAGTCAGGCGGACGCGAAGGCTTGGTCGCACTACGACGGGCGGCTACGCAAGGCGGCGCAGCAGATCGAGCGGTGGGTGCAAGGCGTGCCCGGCGGTTCGGCTGAGCAGGCGAAGGCGGGGCTATTCGGCGGACGCGCTGGGCAGAAGAACGGCGCGTTGGATGCAGAGGTTCAGAGCTTCCTCGACGCGTCGATTGCCGAAGTGCTGGATGCGGAGTTCGAGACTCCGCTTTTGAAGGGTGCGCTCGCGTTCGATGCTGTTCTTGGCAACGCTCTGCCGCCGCGCGCGCGCGGGACGGCTCTGCTCGCCGCGATGCGGCGGGCCATTCATGCCGATACGACGGAAGGTCTCGTGCATCCGCAAGGCGGGGCAGGCGCCTTCACGAGCGCGCTGCTGAAGGCCGCCGAAGGTGCGGGCGTGCGCGTGCGGCTGAACGCGCGCGTGCGGCATCTTCTTTTCGACAACGGCCGCGTTGCCGGTGTGGAGCTGCAGACCGGCGAAGCGATGCACGCGACCACGGTGGTATCTAGCCTCGATCCGAAGACGACGTTGCTGCAGTTCGGCGCGGAGCGGCATTTGCCGCTGGCGATGAAGCGGCGGTTGCGTGGCTTTCGCGTGGAGGGGTGCACGGCGAAGGTGAATCTGGCGTTGGCCGGGTTGCCGTCGTTCAAGGGCATCGACAAGAAACTGCTGAAAGAGCGGCTGATCTTGTGCAGCGGGATCGACCAGCTGGAGCGATCGTTCGCCGCCTACGAACAGGGGACGTTCTCGGCCGATCCGGTCATGGAGATCACCATTCCCTCGACGCACGACACGACCTTGTCGGCGGGGCAGCACGTGCTTTCGGCGCACGTCTTCTATGTGCCGAAGAACCTGTCGAGCGGTTCGTGGGAGCAGGCGAAGGCGAATCTGATGTCGTGCGTCGGCGCGGTGCTCAGGCAGTACGCGCCGGAACTGCCCGACATGATCCTTGCCGCCGACGTGTTCGTGCCGCGCGACATCGAGGCGATGGCTGGGACGGTCGGCGGGCATTGGCACGGCGGCGACCTTTCGCTCGACCAGTTGGGATTGTTGCGGCCGGCGGTCGGATTGAGCCGGCATGAGACGCCGGTGCCGGGCTTGTTCCTGTGCGGTGCGGGCACGCATCCCATGGGCGGCATCACGGGCATCAATGCGCGTAACGCAGCGAGTGCGGTGCTGGGTGCCGAGGTGCGCGTATGAGCGACTTTTCCTCGCGCGCCTCGCTTGCCACGCCGCTGCATGCGCGCACGGCGGAACTGTGCGCGACGAACCACTGGACGGAAGAGGAGGGTTTTACCGTGCCCGCCCTCTATTCGTCGCTGCGCGAGGAGCAGGAGGCGCTGGTCACGCGCGTCGGCATGAGCGATCTGTCGGCGCGGCAGTGTTGGCTCGTCGAAGGGCCGGATGCCGGCGTCTACCTGAGTTGGCTTTCGATCAGCGACGTGACGCGGCTCGAAGCGGGACAGACGGCGCGCACGCTCTGGTGCGACGATGCAGGCTTCGTGCGCGGCGAGGGTGTGATCGTGCGCTTCGCCGCGGCGTCGTTCGAGGTGCGGACAGCCGTGCGCGACTTTGCGTGGATCGCGGATGGTGCGCGCGGGTTCGATGTGAAGGTCACGAACGCGACCGGCACGCGCGCTGCGATCGGCGTGCGCGGTCCGCTGACGGCGGCGCTCGCGGCGGCGGCTGGATTGACGGGCGAGGCTTCCGGCGGTGGTGCTGCGGGTGGGCGCGCTGCATGGCGGCCGGCGCAAGTGGCGCTGATGCGCGATGCGTCCGGCGACGGCTTGGAACTTTGGACTAGCGCAGACGACGGCATCGTCGTGTGGGACCGGCTGTGGAAGGCGGGCGCTGGCTTGGGCGTCGCGGCGGTCGGTGCAGAGGCGCTGGAAGCGTTGCGCGTCGAAAGTGCGCTCCCGCGCGCGGGCGTCGATTGGTTGCCTGCGCCGCTGGCGCGGTTGCCACGCGACTTGCGTCTGCCCGGCGACCTTGGTGTCGCGCCGGATATGACGCGGCGCTTCAATGGCGTTAGCGCCCTCGCGACCCAAACACAGTCCGGACGTCCGATACTCGTGCACCTCTCCGCCGACGAACCTATCGGCCCCGGTGCGATCAGCGTCCGCAACGTCACGGTCGGTACAATCACCTCAAGCTGCTGGTCCGAAGGCCGCGGTGCGGCGTTCGCGATCGGTTGGCTGGAGGCGGATGCGGTGAAGCCAGGCAGCAAGGTCACCGTGCCAGGTAAGAGCGGTGTGGTGCAGGCGGAAAC
>JBKJZU010000305.1:0-2661 GCA_046715015.1 Micropepsaceae bacterium | reverse complement strand
ACACCCGCATTGTCCCGGCGGCCGTCGAACTCGACGTCCGTCGTGGTCCACTGTGCGGCCAGACCCGCCAGCAACGTCGTCGTAAACACATGGTCGATACCGACGATGCCGCCACCGAGCGAGAAGTCGCTGCCCGGGATACCGGCACCAACCTGGCCGTCCGTATCGCCCCAAACACCGACGGCACGGCCCCAAACCGCCGTCTCGCCAACCTTGCGAGCGCCAGTCCTGAGCCATCCAAACGGATCCTCCCCGGGCGTTGCGTCGGTCATAACCTGCGTCGCGCCAGGCTCGTTCTGAGCGAAGCGGTTGAAACACCAGCCAGGGCCTGCCAGGCCGCAACCACCCGAACCGATGCCATTTGTCCGATCCGCGATATTGCCGTCGAACGGATCGGCCACGCCCACGATGAGGCCGATGCCGGGGAATTGTCCCAACGGCGCCCGCGTGACGCGTAAGTCGACCGTATTGCCGTCGATCAGGTCGAAGAGTTGGAACAGCGAGTTGTTGGAGACGAGCGCCGTAGCGGTAAAGTCGCCGATGATCGCCGCCGATCCGCCGGTCGAAACGATGACGTCGTTGTAAAAGACTGTTTCAAGCGATGGGCTCGCAGTCGCGAACGCCGAGTCCAGGAACCCTGCGATCGTACCGTTGAGCGTCACCGGCCCGTCCACAATGATCTGACCGTAGTCGCCCGAGGCGGCAACGATCGTACCGCTTGCGCTCCCGATCCCGGCCGGAGCGCCCAGGTCGAACATGAGCGTGCCGTTCGCCTGTTGAGTATAACTGTCGTCGACGTTCAAAGTGACGCCTTGATCGATGTAAAGCGTGCCGCCCGAATTGACGTTGAGCGCATCGACGTTCGTAAAGCTGTAGGGGCTTGCGCTCGATCCACCGGGGGTGTTGGCACCCATCAGCGCTGTGCCGCCGCTGCCGACCGTGAACGACGCGAAGTTCGTCGCGGTCCCGTCGATGAACGCGTGCGAGCCGTTCACGACAACGGTGTCGTCGTTCGCGCCAAGGCCGTTCGTCTGTCCCAGCAAGCTGCCTTCTATCGTGCCGCTGCCGGCGCTATAGACGTACGCCGCGACCCCGTCGAACTCGACGTCGCCGTCGATGTAGCCGCCGCCGGTGTTCTGGAACGTCGTCCCGTTGCCGACCTCAAGCAGAACCGCCGTTCCGCCGAGAGTGGATTCGATCAACCCGCTGTTGATCACCTGCCCTGTCAGCGTGCCGATATCGACATGTAACGCGTTCGATGCCGCCGAGAGATAGTTGGTGTTGACGATGTTGCCGGTCATCGCAAACGCGCTAACGTAAAGTGCGGTGTCGAAGCCCTCGCCGATGATCCACCCGTCGTTCCTGACGTTGCCGTTGATCTTGCCGGCAAAGATGCTCACGCCGTCGACGCCGCCATAAATCGTGCCGTTATTTGTGAAGTTGCCGTCAAACTCACCCGCGAACAAATTAAAGCCGGTGTAGCCGCCGTTGATCGTGCCGTTGTTGACAATGTTGCCGACAAAACTCCCGGCTTGGATATCGACCCCGATCTCTCCGCCGTCGATCAAACCGCCGCTGCCGTTCGTGATCGTGCCGGTGAACGTACTGCTAAAAAATGAAACGCCGGATTCGAGCGAGAGGCCCGTAGAGCCGCCGCGAATGGTGCCGGTGTTCGTGATGTTCCCGTTGAATGATCCGCCGTCACATTCGTAGCACTCGCCGCCGTCCACCGGCGCGAGATAGATTTCAACACCGCGCGCGTCGCCTTCGATCAAACCGCTGTTCGTGATGTTGCCTTCGAACGACGATGTATAGACATACAGGCCCGTGCCGCTTGCGCCCTCGATGAGGGGTGGTCCCTCCCCGCCGTACTCACCACCATACTCCGAAGCCTGGCCGAGGAACGTCCCGGAGTTCGTGATATTGCCCGTCCAATTTTCTGCGTTGATCGCAACGCCGACACCGCTTGTGCCCCTGATGATGGCGAGCGGCGAGTACAAGTTATCCAACCGTTCGTTCGTGACGTTCGCATAGACGTCTTCGCCATAGATACCCAACCCAGTCATGCTGCCCTGGATCAAGTTGTTGTTGACGATTTCAGATGCCGTTTCTCCGCCGCCGTCGATCCAGTCTGCTGAAATGATCAAACCGCCGCCGTTGTTGCCATACACCTGCCCGGTGTTCGTGACATCGCCGTGGAACTCGTCAGGCTGAATGACGATGCCGCTCCGATTGCCGCTGACGTAACCGTAGTTCGTGACGTTGCCGTTGAAGGTGTCGCTTTCGATCAGCACCGCCGTCGCGTCGTAACCGCCGCCGCTGCTTTGGATGAGATTGTAGTTCGTGATGTTGCCGTTGAAGGAGGCGTTCTCCGATGTTACCCAGATCGCCGGCCCACCCAGCCCCAAGACCTGGCCCGTGTTCTGGATGTCGCCGTTGAACGTCTCGGCAGAAACGACAATGCCGACGCCTGCATAACTTCCCTCGCCGCCAGCCGCCGTCTCGTCGCGCTGCGTAATCAGACCGTCGTTGTCGATGCCGCCGTTGAACGAGTTTCCGCCCGCAATCACGGACGGTCCGTTCAAGCTGCTGATCGTGCCGCCGTTGAAGATACCGCCGGAGAAGTCGACGTCGCCGATTCCGGTACCGGTCAAACTGCCG
>JBKJZU010000304.1:0-5892 GCA_046715015.1 Micropepsaceae bacterium | reverse complement strand
TGAAGAGCCGAAAGGCCCAGTACCTTGAGGTCGTGAGCGGGCTTCGGGCGCAACTCGCGGCCGTCGAAGGACAAACGTCGCTGATCGGCCAGGAAACGCAGGCGACGGAGAAGTTGTTCGAACAAGGCTTGTCGACGCTGCCGAAAGTGCTGGCCTTGAAGCGGGCGGCGAAGTCGCTCTCCGGGCAGCAAGGCGAACTTGTCGCGACCATCGCGCAGAACAAGCTCAAAGCGAGCGAGATCGACATGCAGATCTTGGAGCTCAAGAACGACCGGCTCGACAAGGTCTCGACCGAGATGCGCGAGACGCAACGCCGGCGGTTCGAGTTGAGCGACCGCTTGAAAGCTGCGCAGGCGCTGGTCAGCCGGATGACGATTACGGCGCCGTCGGCGGGCGTGGTCGTTGCATCGATCATCCACTCGCCGGGGCAAGTCGTTCGCGGCGGCGACACGGTTATGGAGATTGTGCCGCAAGACGCGCGGTTGATCGTCGAGGCGCAACTGAAGCCCGAAGACGCCGACAACGTGCGCGCTGGAAGTCCCGCGAACGTCCGCCTGATCCACTCCAAGAGCAAATTTCAGCCGGTGGTGCCGGGGAAGGTCATCTCGGTGTCGGCCGACCGCCTTGTCGATGCGCGTACGGGCGTTGCCTACTATCAAGCCGAGATCGAGGTCGATCGGGCGGCGGTCGCCGCCGTGCTTGGCGACGAGAAATTGCAACCGGGGTTGCCTGCGGAAGTGATGATCGGCCTTGGGTCACACACCGCTCTCGAATATCTGCTCGCACCTCTGAACCGCAGCCTGCAACGCGCGATGCGCGAAGAGTAATAGCGCGTTTCCCCTGACGGTTGTTCGCCCGGTAGGAGACTCTGCACCAGCGGAGATGAATGGAGTTCGTAGCTTCGCCTGCGAATAGGTATGTCTCCTTTTGAACGATACCAAAAGGAGACGCGGCGACAGTTCCGTCCTGCCAACCAAGACAGAGACTTGACTGTGCAGTGCGATCGCGCGCGTTAATTATGGCAGGGGAAGTCGTGGGGACTTCGTGGGGGGCTTGCTATGTTCGCGATGCGGAAGACTGCGCGCGTGCAGTCTGTTGAAGTTACGAAAATCGGATTTTTGACGGCGGCGCTTCTCGCGTCCACGGCTTTGGTGTCGATGACGACACCGGCGTCGGCGGCAATCTGCAACGCCGCCAACGACGCTGCGTACGACGCATGCGTCGCGGCGTTCCTGGCCGGCGATACGGTCAATGTGAACGGCGCGGGGGCGACACACAATCTCAACTACACGACGGGCGGCATCTTGAACGTGAATGCCGGCGGTACGTTGACGGATGTCGGCGGCCAATGGGGCACGGGCCTCGCGCTCACGATCGCGAGCGGCGGTTCGTTGACGCTGGACGGTTTTGACGCTTCGGGCACGAGCGGCTTCGACACGTTCGCATCGCTTGCGGGCGGCGGCACGCTGACGCTGACCGGCGGCGGCATGATTTTCGGTGCGAACAACGCGAGCACCGCGTTCTCGGGTACGGTCGTTGCGCCGACGTTGAGCAACTTCCTTTTCAAGACGGGCACAGGCACGCTCACGGTCAACGGCATGACGATGGCCGAAGGCGAGTTGCTGATTGGCGGCGGCGGGCTGGCCCACACGGGCAGCACGTCGAATATCAAATCGATCGCGCTTGGTACGGGTTCGGGCGGTTCAGCGACGGGGACAATGTCCGGCGGGACACTGAACATCACCGGCACGTTCGCCGGCGGGCCGCCGTGCGCGGCGAACTGCCCGGCACTTCGGATCGGCGACTTTTTCGGCACGGGCGTGCTGAACCAGACCGGCGGCACCGTCAACGTCGGTACGGCGGGTGTTGCGGGCAGCATGAATATCGGCAACCAAAGCGGTAACGGCACGTACAATGTGTCCGGCGGCACGCTGAACCTCGGCGTGTTCGGGGATGTGAATAGCGCGGGTCTCTATGCGATTGGCCGCCAGGCGAGCGCTTCTGCGACCCAGAACGGCCAAACGACGACCGGTGTGTTCAACATCTCCGGCGGCACGGTCAACGTGAACGCAGGCGAACTCATCAACGGCGACCGCGACGCAGGTGGCGCAGTCGGCGTAACCACGAACTCGACGATCAACTTGTCGGGCGGCACGTTGCGGGTTAGGAACGGCGCGAATCTCTGGCTGTCTGCGTTCGATAATGGCGCGGCGATCGACAGCAGGTTCAATCTGAGCGGCACGGGTGTCCTCGAAATCGGCGCCGGTCGCTTGCAATCGGCCTACGGCGGTGGGACGGGCGCCTATCAGTTCAACCTGAACGGCGGTACGATCCGCGTTATCGACAGCGCGCTTGTGACTTCTGTCGACGCCATTCTCTTGGGCGCTAGCGCTGCCACCGGCACGCAACTCGACACGAACGGGTTCGGCGCGGACTGGAACGGCATTCTGTCGGGGACCGGCTGGATCGTGAAGACGGGGTTGGGCACGTTGACCCTCGACGGCGTCAACACCTACACCGGCGGCACGGGCTTCCACGGTGGCGTGGTGTTGGTCGATGCGTTCGCCGACCTGGGTGCCGCGACGGCAGCCATGTCGTTCAATAACGGCGGCATTCTTCGCTTTGGTGCGAACGGTGTTTTGGGCGGGCGGACCGGCGGTACGAACATGGCCGGCGCCGGCACGATCGACACGAATGCCTTCTCTAGCTTCTATGACGGCAACATCACGGGCAGCGGCAACTTGTCGGTCATCGGGGGCGGCACGTTGGATATCCGCGGCGCGAACAATGCGCACTCCGGCGGTCTGAGCATTACGGGTGCCGGGACCACACTGATTGCCAATTTCGGTGCGCCTGACAATGTTGGCGACCTAAGTGCCGTCACAGTGGGCGCGGGTTCGTCGTTCTTCGTTGGCGGTGAGACGATCGGTTCCTTGCAAGGTGCGGGGACGGTAACCATCACCAACGGAACCACGATGACGACGGGAGGCAACAACGGCTCCACCACTTGGACGGGCACGTTTGCCGCGACGACAGGCGGGATGACGAAGGTCGGTTCGGGCCTGATGACGGTCAACGCCAACATTGCTTATACGGGACTGACGACCGTCAACGGCGGCGAGTTGCGCTTGAACGGCACAATGGCCGACAGCCTTCTGGTCGGCGTCGGCGGCATCTTCTCGGGTAACGCCACGATCAACGGCAACGCCACCAACAACGGCCGGATCGCGCCGGGCAACTCGGCGCCGGGCACGACTATAATTGTCGGCAACTATGTAGCCGGCGCCGGCGCCATGTTCGACATGGACGTGCAGTTCGCGAACGCCGGTGCGCCGGTGAACGGGGTGACGCACGACTTCGTCTCAATCGGCGGCAGCGCCACTGGCAACACGCTGATCAACGTCTTTGCCTTCCCGCCGTCGGTTCCGGCCGCGGCGACGACCGGCAACGGGGTTGAGCTTGTGCGCGTCGCAGGTGCAGTTGCGAGCGGCAACCAGTTCCAGTTGTCGGGCCCGGTTGTGCAAGGCGCGTACGAGTACATTTTGACCTACCGCCCGAACTACTCAGGCGCGAACGACGGCTGGTTCCTGACTTCGCGGGCCAGCGAAAACGTCTATGGCGAACTTGCGATGTTCGCGGCGGGCAGCGCGCTGATCGACAATTGCTTCCGCGGCGAAGATGCGCTCGTGGGTGACGGCAACGGCCGCGAAGGCCGTGGCTGGGCACGCATCAAGACAGGTGGCGTCGATACGGGTGCAGACACGGGCCTCGAAACCGAGCAAGAGTACAATTGCGGTTCGGGTGGCTTCGACGTGCGGGTGGCCGACAACATGCGGCTGGGCGCGTCGGCAGGTTACGCGACGAGCGACACGAATATCGTGACGCCGACCGGTATCGCCGACATGGACGGCGATACGATGATGGCGCAGGCTTATTTGGCGCTTCATCACGGTGACTTCTTCGCCAATTTGTCGGCTGGCTATGCCTCAATGGAGTTGAACTTCGACGGCGCGTTTTCGGGGCCGCTCACGGCCGAACTCAATGGCGTCATCGGCGGCTTGCAAGTCGGCACATCGTGGGCCATGGGCGAGCACTGGGGCATGCGTGCCATCGGCGAACTCAACTACGACGGGCTCGACTGCGACGACAACTGCCTCTTGCCGGGCACGATCGTAGACACTGCCGACTGGAGCGCGAAGGGCACGCTGCGTATCGACGGTCGCCTGCATGACGGCCGGTTCCTGCCGTACTTGGCATTGTCGTTGTCCGACCGGTTCGGCGACGTGACGGTCACGAACGGCACAGCGACGCTGATCGCCGATACGGGCTCCAGCCTGCTCGGTGCGAAACTCGGTGCGGTCTTCATCATGGAAGAGAATGCGGCGCTGTTCCTCAGCGGCGGCATCACCGAAGGCTTGAGCGAAGACGTGAGCGGATGGGATGGAACGGCCGGCGTGAAGGTGTTCTGGTAGTTCCGACGTCCTTACGAAGTTAATTAAGCGCCCCGGTTTTGCCGGGGCGCTTTTTTTCGCGCGATAGGCGAGGTAGGAATGTTCCTGACTCCCATCGGGCGAGCATGCCTGCGGCAGACTTTCCGCTCCCGTTGACCGTTGCGACAGGCGAAAGACGGCCGTTGCGTGGTAGGCTGCGCTCACCTGTATCTCATGGTCTCCCCATGACGATTTGGGTAGGCCCGCCGTTTCAGCTTGCCGCTGGCGGTGGGCCGCTTTGCTTTTCGGGCAAAGAGAAACCGGCGCACGAGAGCGTCGCGCGCCGGCGAAAGACGATGTCTGACCGGACGACTCAGTCGGCGACAGGCTTCATGGTGATCGTGCCAGATTCCGTGACGATCGGTTTCGCGGTTTCTGCGGTTGTCGTCGCCGACACTACCACTGGTGTCGTGGCCGAGAGAGCACCCGGTGCAGCGACGACCGGCGCTACCTCGTTTGTCAGGCTGACTGTCACCAGTTCCGGATAAGTGTAGTTCGCGCCTGTCGATGCGTCGACGACAACGCCGATCACGCCGCCGGCGAGGATGTTGCCGAACGTCGCGCCGTTGAACTTGGATTCGACGGTTTGGTTGACCGGCGCCGCCGATTCAGGCGACTTCGTGCAGGACACCATGAGCGGCGACTTGTCCCGGCCGACCTGGACTTTGCCGGGTGTCGCGCTCAGTACCGCGAGTTGCGCTCCGTTGCGCGAAACCGTGCATGTCGCGCCCGGCGGGTTCGTTTCAACTGCGATGTCTTGCGTCGTGCCTTTCATGACGGTCGCGCACCCGCCAAGCCCAATCAGAGATGCGCCAGCCATTACTTTCAAAGCTACGTTCATGTAGGTCCCCCAACCTAAAAGAGGCCGGGACCATAGCCGGATCTGCACAACCGGGAGGAGTCTCCCCGGGCAAGTCTTCGCCGGTGTCGATTTTTCGCAACACCGCAGGTGGCGAAATGGCCCCTATTCGGGGCGTTGCTGGCGGGGTGCGCTGGCGAAGACGAGACTGCCTCCCGCCGGGGTCGAGATGACGAGGCGGTTGTTTTGGTTAGCGTAGGTTCGAGCCGCCTCGAGCGTGGTCAGGTAAGCGCTTTCCTGCTGCATCACGCCGTTCGCCATGCAGGCCATCTTGGTCGAGATCAGCGCCCCGACTTTCAGCGTGCCTTGGCCGTAGTCGACGGGTCCGGAATAAAGGTTGCAGCCCGCGCGGCCGGAAACACGGCCTTCGTTAAAGCTCAGCGTCACGCGGCCGGGCTCGATCACGGATTTACCATTGATCGTCTCGGCGACCCAATCGACTTGCGTCAGATCGATTGTTTCCGGCGCCGCCGGCGTTTCGCAGGCCGTAAGCGTCAGCCCAAGGACAATTGCCGTCAGCGTTCCAAATGAAAGGCGCATGAG
>JBKJZU010000303.1:0-6546 GCA_046715015.1 Micropepsaceae bacterium | reverse complement strand
CCTCAAAGCCCGCGTCCGCGCGGCAGCCTGAACCTTAATTCGCAAATCGAAGAGCATTTCCATGACCGTAGCCTTGACCGACGACGACGGCGCGCCGAAGCGCGACTACAAAGACTCGCTGTTCTTGCCCGACACGACCTTCCCGATGAAGGCGGGCCTGCCGAAAGCCGAGCCAGAGTGGCTCGCCTGGTGGGATAAGATCGGCCTCTACAAGCGCCTGCGCGAGACAGCGAAGGGCCGCCCGAAATTCATCTTCCACGACGGCCCGCCGTACGCGAACGGCAACATCCATCTCGGCACCGGCATGAACAAGATCCTGAAGGATTTTGTCGTGCGCAGCCAAGGCATGCTGGGCAAGGACACGCCCTACGTCCACGGCTGGGACTGCCACGGCCTGCCCATCGAATGGAAGGTCGAGGAAAAGTACCGCAAGGAAGGTAAGGACAAAGACCAAGTCCCGCTGATCGAATTCCGCCAGGAGTGCCGCGACTTCGCGAACCACTGGCTGAATGTGCAGCGTTCCGAGTTCAAGCGCCTCGGCGCAACCGGCGACTGGGAAAATCCGTATACGACGATGGCGCCCGCCAGCGAAGCGATCATCGTCTCCGAGATCCAAAAGTTCGTCATGAACGGCGCGCTCTATCGCGGCTCGAAGCCCGTGATGTGGTCCGTCGTCGAAAAGACCGCGCTCGCCGAAGCCGAAGTCGAGTACCACGAGAAACTATCGCCCACGATCTTCGTGAAGTTTCCGGTCAAGAGCTACGTCAACATCGAAGGCGCCGTTCGGCCCGCGGAACACGACGCAAAGGTCGTCATCTGGACGACGACCCCGTGGACGATCCCCGGCAACCGCGCCATCTGCTACTCGCCGAAAATCGCCTACGGCCTCTTCCGCGTGACCGCGGTGGGCGAGGGCAGTGGGGCGCAAGTCGGCGAGCTTCTGATCCTTGCCGATACGCTCGCCGAAAACGCACGCACGGCAGCAAAGATCGAATCTTGGGAGCGTGCTGCCGACGCGAACCCTTCAGGCATGATCTGCGCGCATCCGTTCGCAGGCCAGGGCTACGACTTCCCCGTCCCGATGTTCGCGGGCGAGCACGTGACGGATGACACCGGCACCGGCTTCGTCCACACGGCGCCCGGTCACGGCGAAGAAGACTTCGACATCTGGATGCAGCACCCGGAAGCGCATCCGAAGGAAGGCCCGCCGATCCCCTTCACGGTTTCGGAAGACGGCTCGTTCTATCCGGACGTCCCCATCTTCGCCGGCAAGAAGGTGCTGACTTCGGAAGGCAAAGACGGCGACGCGAACGGCGCCGTCATCGGCGAATTGATCAAGGCGAACGCGCTGCTCGCCAAGGGCAAGCTGCGCCACGACTATCCGCACTCCTGGCGCTCGAAAGCGCCGGTGATCT
Source organism: Micropepsaceae bacterium (assembly GCA_046715015.1). GTDB lineage: Bacteria > Pseudomonadota > Alphaproteobacteria > Micropepsales > Micropepsaceae > SZUA-430. The sequence continues at coordinate 5,131 of JBKJZU010000303.1, read as the reverse complement.
TCCGCAACACGCCGCAATGGTTCATCGCGATGGACAGGCCCATCGCGAACCTCGGCAACAAGTCGCTGCGCGAGCTGGCGCTGAAGGCGATCGACGACACCAACTTCGTCCCCGCCCAAGGCCGCAACCGCCTGCGCGCCATGGTCGAGAAGCGTCCGGACTGGGTCATCTCGCGCCAACGCGCGTGGGGCGTGCCCATCACGCTCTTCGTGCACAAAGCCGACGGCGCCATGCTGCGCGACGCCGAGGTCAACGAGCGCATCACGGCTGCGGTCGCCAAAGGCGGCACCGACGTCTGGTTCACGACCGACCCGCAAGTCTTCTTGGGGCAAAAGTACAAAGCCGCCGATTACGACCGCGTTGACGACATCATCGACGTCTGGTTCGAGTCCGGCTCGACGCACGCCTTTGTCATCGAACCGCGCAACGAAGGCTGGCCCGCCGATCTCTATCTCGAAGGCTCGGACCAACACCGCGGCTGGTTCCAATCGTCGCTGCTGGAATCGTGCGGCACGCGCGGCCGCGCCCCGTTCAAGACCGTGCTCACCCACGGCTTCGTGCTGGACGAAAAGGGCTACAAGCAATCGAAGTCGCTCGGCAACACGGTCGAGCCACAAAAGGTCGCCGAGCAAAACGGCATCGAGATTATGCGCATCTGGGCCTCGTCCTCGGACTTCACCGAAGACCTGCGCTTGGGCCAAGAGATCCTGAAAGCGAATGTCGAAAGCTACCGCAAGCTGCGCAACACGATGCGCTACATCCTCGCCAATCTGAAGGATTGGAAGGAAAGCGAACGTGTCGCGGTCGCCGACATGCCCGAACTCGAACGCTGGGTCCTCCATCGTCTTAGCGAACTCGATCACACCGTCCGCACAGGCTACGCGGCCTTTGACTTCAACCGCGTCTTCACGTCCGTGTTCAACTTCTGCACAGGCGACCTCTCGGCGTTCTACTTCGACATCCGTAAAGACGCGCTCTACTGCGATGCGACGTCGTCGATCCGACGCCGCGCCGCGCGCACCGTCCTCGACCATCTGTTCAACAGCCTGACGGCGTGGCTCGCCCCCGTCATGGTGTTCACGATGGAAGAAGTCTGGCGCACGCGGAACAACGGCGAGTTCGACAGCATCCACCTGCGCACGTTCCCTGAAGTCCCCGCCGACTGGCAGAACAAAGCGCTTGCGGAAAAGTGGGGCAGGGTGCGCGACCTTCGCCGTGTCGTCACCGGGGCGTTGGAACTCGCCCGCCGCGACAAGACGATCGGCGCGAGCCTTGAGGCGGCACCGACGCTTCACGTCGCGGACGCAAAGGATGCGGACCTGCTGAAATCGCTAGATCTTGGCGAAATCGCCATCACTTCGGGCGCGGCGGTGAGCACTGCGCCGGCACCGGCGGGTGCCTTTAAGCTTGATGACTTGCCGGGCGCTGCTGTCGTTTTTGGCAAGGCTTCGGGTTCGAAATGTGCCCGCTGTTGGCGTATCCTACCCGAGGTGGGCAAGAGCACCGCGCACCCCCACCTTTGCCTCAGATGTGAAAGCGCGGTTGTGGAGCGCGACGCCAAGTGATGAACGCCCTTCGCAAACTAAGCCCCGCGCATCTCGGTCTTTTGGTCGCGGCGACGGCGCTTGCGCTCGATCAAGGTTGGAAAGTTCTGTTTCTGCACGGCTTCGGCTGGATTGACACGCTGTATCAGTCCGGGAACCCGCACCAGATCGAGCTCTTGCCGTTCTTCAGCATCGTGATGGTGTGGAATAAAGGCATTTCCTACGGGTTGTTACAGGCCGACACGTCGTTCGAGCGCTGGCTCCTGGCGTTTTTCGCCCTTGGGATTACCGGGTTCCTCGTTTGGTGGTTGCGGGGCATCAAGGACACACGATTGGCCCTCTCGCTAGGGTTGATAATCGGTGGTGCCGTGGGAAATGTGATCGACCGCATACTTTACGGTGCAGTTGCGGACTTTTTTTACCTGCACACATTCGATAAGACTACCGGCTGGTACGTATTCAATCTGGCCGATACGGCGGTCGTAATGGGCGTCGTGATTATGGTGCTTGACCTCGTCATCGGCGAATGGCGATCTCGTACGCGCGGCGCTAAGGAGGATCAAACGTGACGACAGTACTGCGTAGGACGGCAATCGTTGTTGCTGTGGCGACCATCGGCCTTGCCGGTTGCACGGGTGTGAAAGAGTCGCTCGGCGCTGCCAAGCAATCGCCGGACGAAACGGCGATTACAACGCGCGCGCCGCTGGTGGTTCCCGCGACGTTCGATCTGAAGTCCCCACAACCCGGTGCCCCGCGTCCGCAAGACGCCGACGTGGCCAGTGCCGCGCAGAAGGTTCTCGGCGGTCCCTCGAAGCAAACGGCCGCGTCCCAGGGCGAACAAGCCCTGATCACTGCCTCCGGCGCGGAAAAGGTGGATCCGACTGTGCGCCAGGAACTGCGCAGCGAAGTTCGCGAAGCGGGCAAGCGCAAATCCTACGCCGACAGCGTGTTGTTCTGGCGCGGCAAGCGGGAAGAGGTCGGCACGCCGATCAACGCCACCAAAGAGGCGGAGCGTCTGAATGCCGCGATGCCGGCCAAGCCGGTCGAAGAAGCGCCGATCATCGAGAAAGGCGCCGCGGAACCTGTTGCCGAGAGCAAGAAGAAGAAAGACAAGGACGACGAGGACGGCGGCTGGTTCGACTGGTTCTAAGTCGGCTTCGGCCTTTGTGGATAAGTTTCGAACGGGGGCAGGGTCTGCCCCCGTTTCGTTCCGGGAATACCCTTCCCGAAAAAGAGGGCAGCCGCTACATCTCGCCCAGATGACCCTATTCACCCACGATATCTCTGCCGCCGTCGCGAAAGGCCCGCTCCGCGCCGCTTTCGAGAAGCGGCTAGGTGAGGCTCAGACTGCGCTCGATCATTGGCGCAAGACTGACGACGTGCAGTTCGCCGCCGTTCGCCATTCGGTCGATCGCGCGGATGACCTTGCCCAAGCGAGCGAGGTCGCCGACCACCTTTTGAACAACACCACCGACCTCGTCGTCTTTGGTATCGGCGGGTCGAGCCTTGGTGCTCAGACGCTTGCGCAACTCGCGTTCTGGGGGACGCAGGCCTACAAGCCCCGCACCGGCCGCCCGCGTCTGCACATCGTCGAGGGCATCGACAGCGCCGTCTTCCGCACGATGCTGACGCTGATGGATTTGCGCACCACGCGGTTCTTCGTCGCTTCGAAGTCCGGGTCGACAACCGAAACGTTGATGCAGCTGTTGGTCGCGATCGAAGCGCTGGAAGAGGACGGCGGCGGCAAATACCTGAAGCACCACTTTGCCGGCATTGTGGAGGAAGGCGCGAACCCTCTTCGTGCCATTTTGACCGACATCGGTGCGCCGGTGATCGCGCACGATCCCAACCTCGGTGGCCGCTTCTCCGCGTTCTCCAACGTGGGCCTCATCCCCGCGCTTATCGCGGGTCTGGACGCCAAGGCCATCCGCGCCGGTGCGCGCGAGGCGCTTGAAGCTGCCATGGCTGGTACCGCCCCCGCCGTCGAAGGTGCGGCGTTGAGCGTCGCCGCGCGCGACGTTGGATTGAGCCAAAGCGTCATGTGGGTCTATCGCGACCGCCTGGCGCGGTTGCCGAAGTGGTGGCGGCAGCTTTGGGCCGAAAGCTTGGGGAAGAACGGCCAAGGCACGACGCCGATCGATGCGCAAGGTCCGGTCGATCAGCACAGCCAGCTGCAACTCTATCTGGATGGGCCGAACGACAAGCTGTTCACGCTGATCGACGCGCCTGCGCTCACAGACGCGAAGGCGAACAAGATTTGGGCGGAGAAACACAACCTGCCACTGTTGGCGGGCCTCGGCATGTCCGACGTCGTCGCCGCGCAAGTTCGCGCCACGGCCGAGACGCTGACGAACGCGAACCGCCCTGTCCGGCGCATTTCGTTCTCTGCGCCGCTTGAGGAACGCACACTCGGCGCTCTGATGATGCACTTCATCTTAGAGACACTGATCGCCGCACGTCTTTGGAATGTCGATCCGTTCGGCCAGCCCGCCGTCGAGGAAAGCAAGCGCCTGACTCGCAAGTATCTGGGCGGATGAGCGGACGTATCCGCAGGCTCGCCGAAGGCACGATCAACCGCATCGCCGCGGGCGAGGTGGTGGAACGTCCGGCCTCTGCCGTGAAGGAACTGGTCGAGAACGCGATCGACGCGGGTGCCCGCAACGTCGACATCACGATCGCGGGCGGCGGCATGACGCTGATCCGCATCGCCGACGACGGCATTGGTATGAATGCGGAGGAATTGGCGCTCGCGGTCGAACGCCACGCGACCTCGATGCTTCCGCGCGACGAGCAAGGCAGCGACGACCTGATGTCCATCGCGACGCTGGGGTTCCGTGGCGAAGCGTTACCCTCGATCGGTGCCATCGCCCGCCTCACGATCACCTCGCGTGCGAAGGGCGCCAAGGACTCGTTCTCCCTCACGGTCGAAGGCGGTAAGGTCACCGGCCCGCGTCCCGCGCCGTTCGAAGGTCACGGGTCGCACGGCACGATCGTGGAGGTCCGCGACGTTTTCTATGCCACGCCGGCGCGCCTCAAGTTCCTGAAGTCGGAACGCGCCGAAACGGCGGCCGTTATCGAAATCGTCAAGCGCTTGGCGCTTGCCCGCGCCGATGTCGGCTTGCGCCTTGCCACCGAAGAACGCACCGTCCTGAAGGTGGCTGCCGAGCCCGGCGACCTGTTCGACGGAAGGTTGCGCCGCCTCGCCGCGATTTTGAGCGCCGACTTCGCCGAAAACGCTCTTCCCATCGATGCCGCGCGCGAAGGGGTGAAGCTCACCGGTTACGCGGGGCTGCCGACTTACGCCCGCGGCACCGCCGCGCAACAATTTCTGTTCGTGAACGGCAGGCCGGTGCGCGACAAGCTGCTCGTCGGCGCCGTGCGTGGTGCTTATGCCGACGTGCTGGCGCGCGACCGTCATCCGGTCGTGGCGCTGTTTCTCGATCTGCCGGCTCACGACGTCGACGTGAACGTTCATCCTGCCAAAACGGAAGTCCGCTTCCGCGACGCCGCGTTGATCCGCGGCCTGATCGTGAGCGCGTTGAAGGCCGCCATCCATGCCGGTGGAACGCGTACGTCGACGACAGTGT
>JBKJZU010000302.1:0-2785 GCA_046715015.1 Micropepsaceae bacterium | reverse complement strand
CTCGGCACCGACTACATCGACCTCTACCAAATCCACCGCTTCGACCACGACACGCCGATGGAAGAGACGGTTGAGGCTCTGAACGACGTCGTGAAGGCCGGCAAAGCGCTCTACATCGGTGCGTCATCCATGTACGCCTGGCAGTTCGCGAAAATGCTGGGCCTGCAACGCGCGAACGGTCTCGCCGAATTCGCTTCCATGCAGCCGCACTACAACCTCGTCTACCGCGAGGAAGAGCGCGAAATGCTGCCGCTCTGCCTGAGCGAAGGCATCGGCGTCATCACGTGGAGCCCGCTCGCAAGAGGCTTTCTCACCGGCTACCGGAAGACGGGAGACAACCCGAAAAAACAAGGCGCAGCCAACGCCGAAACGTCCCGCGCCGGCACGGACGAATTCGCCCACATGCTGTACTACGCGCCGCAAGATTTCGAGATCGTCGAGCGCGTGACTTCGATCGCGAAGAAGCACGGCAAGCCGAACGCGCAGGTGGCGCTCGCGTGGATGCTCACGAAACCCGCGATCACGGCCCCCATCGTCGGCGCCTCAAAGCCGGGGCACCTGGAAGACGCCGCAGGCGCACTCGCACTGAAGCTCGACGCCGAAGACATTAAAACGTTGGAAGAGCCTTATCGCCCGAAGCGGGTGATGGGCCACACCTGAAAAGAAAGCGGCGCCGATCGCACGATCGGCGCCGCAATGCTTCAAGCTAGTCGTTCTAGCTGTCTAGTCGTCCCAATCGTAGTAGCCGCGATAGATCGGGTAGTAGTCCCGGTCCGCGATGAAGCGGCGGCCCCAGCGACTGTAGCAAACGCGGTCGACGATCCGGACGCGCTCGCCAAAGCGCCATCCGTACGACACCTCGTTGTGACAGCGCCGGTATCTGCGGCGGTCGTAGTAGTTGTCATCGTCGTAGTAGATGCGCGCGCCGCCCGGGCCGATATAGAAACCCGTGTCGGCTGAAGCCGGCGCCGAGGCGCCGAGCCCAAGGCCCGCGACCGTAACCACACCAAACAACATGGATCGCAACATGTTCATGAGAACCTCCATCGAAATAGGCCTCTCCGCCAGCAGGTGATCGCTGCTCACTTTGTCTTGCAAAGTGGTTCTGGCGTTGCCGCCGCGGAGAGGCTGCATCTTGAACGCGCACGCGAAGCAGCAAGTTCCTACGCGATAATGCGCATCCGAAATCGTGAGCATTCTAAACGGATTTTCAGCAGCAACTGAGGTGTTGCAATGGAACTCCGTTAAGGCCTTGTCATCTTGAAAAACTCTTCATTTGCGGAACTCAATCGGCCTTCCGGTTTTTTCCCAGGAACCCATACATGTGCCCCGCCACGTTGCGCATCTGGATCTGTTCAGAGCCTTCCGTAATGCGGTAGCGCCGGTGGTGGCGGTAGATGTGTTCGAACGGTTTGTGCCGCGAATAGCCCATGCCGCCGTGCACCTGCATCGCCCAGTCCGCCGCCTCGCAGCAGAAGCGGTTTGCCCAGTAATTGCACATCGATACCTTGTCGGAGAGATAGATCTGAATCTCCGGCCCCGTCATCTGATCCATTTCCCACGCCGTCTTTTGGATCAGCAAGCGCAACATCTCCGCCTGCGTCATCAACTCGACGGTCGGAAACTGAATAGCCTGGTTGGTGGCCAGCGGCTTGCCGAACGGCTTGCGCGCTTTCGCATGATCGATGGACTCGTTCAGGCAATAGACGCCCGCACCGAGTGACGATGCTGCCTGACGAATCCGGTTCTCGTGCACGAAGTGCCGCGCCAGCACGAGTCCGTTGTCGACCGGTCCGAACACCGCCTCATCCGGCACGTACACGTTCTTGAATGACACATGCGCGTGATCCGTCGGCATGTTGAACGTCCAGTAGTAGAACTCGATCTTCACGCCCTCGGCCTTCATCGGCACCAGGAAGCAAGAGATGCCGCGCGCATCGCCGTCGTTCCCACTCGTGCGCGCGAACACCATGTCATGGCTCGCCGTGTGAACGCCCGTATTCCAAAACTTCTCGCCCGTGATGCGCCAGCCGTTGCCGTCTTTGACCGCGCGCGTCTCCATCCACGTCGCGTCCGATCCGTGCTTGGGCTCCGTCAGGCCGAACGCCGGACGATGCGTGCCGGCCAGCATGCCGTTGATGAATTCCTCTTTCTGCTTCGGCGTGCCGAAGTCGCGGAACATCAGAACCTGCGGGAAGTTTCCGACGATCGACGCTTCGTTCTGCAGATCGTTGTGAAGGCCAAGGCCCTTCCCGGCGAGATGCTCGCGGATAATCGCCATCGCAAGATTACCGATATTCTGTCCGCCATATTCCTTCGGCAGCGCAAGCCTTAGGTGTCCTGCCTTGTCGGCCCGCCGGCGCATCTCGCGCAACAGCGCTTCCCACTCGTGACGCGGCAGCCCGTCGCGATCCCAGTCCGTGCGCGCGTGCTCGCGCCGGTGGTCGAAGAAGCGGATGTTGTCGTCTTGGTTCTCGAGCGGCTTGATCTCGCGTTCGATGAAATCGTCGAGCCGCGCGAGCAAGTCTTTCGTCTCCTGCGGAATGCGAAAGTCCATGGGGAAGCATCCTCGAATGTTGTGATGGCGCGACTGTAACGCTGGCCCGCAGCGGAAACAAATGGCCGATGGTGAGGTCGTTGGTTGTGGTACGCTCCCGGCCATGCCCATCGCGACGCTCGTCGGCGATCTCACCCAGGCCGAAGCTTTCCCGTTGATCCGAGCCGGCGGGTTGTTCCTCGTCGTCGCCGGTATTTCGATCGTCTTGGGTGCATTCCTGTTTCGCGC
>JBKJZU010000301.1:0-3216 GCA_046715015.1 Micropepsaceae bacterium | reverse complement strand
GGTGTCGAGCAGAAGAGGCCGATATTGACGCCCGGGGTTGCAAAGCGTGCCTCTTCGGCGGCGACGGCGAGGTCGCAGCTCGCCACGAGTTGGCAGCCGGCGGCGGTCGCGATGCCGTGTACTTGCGCGATCACGGGCTTGGGCAGGCGCACGATCGTTTGCATCAACCGCGCGCACTGCTTCATCAGGCGGTCGTAGTACTGCCGGCCGCGATCGCCGTCCTGCCAGTGCGGGGTCATTTCTTTGAGGTCGTGCCCGGCGGAGAACGCTGGGCCGCTCGCCGCGATGATGACGACGCGCGTGGTTGGGTCGTGCCCTGCCGCGTCGAGTGCGGCTTGGAGCGCTGCCATGAGGCCTTCCGACAGCGCGTTGCGCGCCTGGGGCCGGTTCATGGTTAGCGTGAGCACGGCGCCGTCGCGGGTCGTATGCAACAGGGCGTCGTCGGCGGGTTTGTCGGGCATGGGCGCTGTCCTTTAGCGCGCGACACTATCCTCACCCGCTTCAGCGGGGGAGGGGGACCATCGCGCAGCGATGGTGGAGGGGGCTTCTGCGGTGCCGTTCGCTGGCCCCCGCCACCGCCGCCTTCGGCGTCGGTTCCCCTCCCCCGCTAAAGCGAGGGAGGATTGGCGGCGCTGCGGGAGGATGATCGAGAGTTGCGGTACTATGATACCACCCTAGATTCTTTGAGCTTTTTCGCCGCATTTGAGCCTTCGCGCGTTGACTTCCGTGCTCGCGCCCCGTACTCACCGCGGCTTCGTTTGAACCCCAACTGAAATTCGGACACGTCATGTCGACCTATTCGATGAAGGCGTCGGAGATCAAGAAGGACTGGGTGCTGATCGATGCCGAAGGGCTCGTTCTCGGCCGCCTTGCCGCTGTGATCGCGACGCGCCTGCGCGGCAAGCACAAGCCGTCTTACACGCCCCACATGGATTGCGGTGACAACGTCATCGTCGTCAATGCGGAGAAGGTTGTCCTCACCGGCAACAAGATGACGAACAAGATCTTCCACTATCACACCGGTTATCCGGGCGGGATCAAGGATCGCGTCGTGGGCAAGCTGCTCACCGGCAAGCGGCCGCAGCAAGTGGTGGAGAAGGCCGTGGAGCGCATGCTGCCTGGCGGCGTGCTCGGCCGCGCGCAGCTCGGCCACCTCTTTGTCTACGTCGGCAAGGAACACAAGCAGACAGCGCAGCAGCCGAAGACGCTCGATGTCAAATCCATGAACGCTAAGAACGTGAGGCGCTAGACCCATGGCCGATGAAGTTCGTTCATTCAGCGAAGTGAAGGCAACGCTGATCAAGCGCCCGGCAACCGACCAGAAGCCGCACGAAGAGCCCACGAAGAAGCGCGACGCGCAAGGGCGCTCCTATGCCACCGGCCGCCGCAAGAACGCGGTCGCGCGCGTGTGGATCAAGCCGGGCTCCGGCAAGGTCACGATCAACAGCCGCGAGGAAGCGACGTATTTTGCGCGGCCCGTGTTGCGCATGATTTTGCGCCAGCCGCTTGTGGTCACGAACCGCGAGACGCAGTTCGACGTCGTGGCGACGGTCGTGGGCGGTGGGCTCTCGGGCCAGGCCGGCGCGGTGCGCCACGGTATCTCGCGCGCGCTCGTCAACTATGAGCCGGAACTGAAGCCGATCTTGAAGAAGGGCGGGTTCATGACGCGCGACAGCCGCATGGTCGAGCGCAAGAAGTACGGCAAGGCGAAGGCCCGCCGCAGCTTCCAGTTTTCCAAGCGGTAAGCGCAGCGACTTTTCAGTCCACCAAAGGGCGCTCCGCTTGGGGCGCCCTTTGTTTTGGGTCGATTTCGCGAAGCGGGCCAGTTCGACTAGGATGGTCCTGTTCTGTTGGGGGACGAGACCATGTTGAGGGGCATCATTGTTTTCGCCGTGGTGGTCGTCTTTCTGCTGGCGCAAGGCCCGCAGGCGTGGAGCAACGCGAAGTCGCTCTTGGGCCTCGACTCTTGGGATTGGTGGCAGGCCGATCCTGTGACCGCGCCCGAGCGCGCCAAGGAACTCGCGGACAAGGGCCTGCGCGAGCAGCTGATTACCTTCGACGAGATGGAAAGCATCGAGTATCGCTACAGCGGCCGCCCGGAGACGCAGCGCTACGACATCTATGCGATCGGCGTCGGTCAGATCACGCTGAACGAGCCGGAATCCAACGAGGAGGTCGAGAAGGTCACGGTCACCGGGACGCGCATACCAACCAAGGACTTGCCCGACGCGAGTACGCTGCCCACAAACCCGATCACGGGCCGCTTCAACAATGTCCTCATTTTTGACCGCCGCGACGGTAAATTCATGAAACTGTTCGACAAGCGCCTTGCGATCTCGGAGTTCCAATATGGCTGGCGCACGACGCCCGAGGTCCTAGTGATCTTCGCGAACGAGCGCGACACCAACAAGGACGGCAAGCTCAGCAGCGTCGACCTGCAAGACATCTTTGTCTTTACTTTCGCCGACAAGAAGATGCACAAGATCGACGCCGCCGGCCTCGATCCGCTCGAGCTCATGGCTATCCCGGATGTCGACTACATCGTCGTGAAGGCGCGCCGCGATCGAAACAAAGACGGCCGCGCCTACGGTGGCGACTCTTATCCCAAGGAGAATCTCGAGCCCGAGCCGACCGTTCTCCTTCGCATCGACTTGAAGACGATGAAGGCCTCCTCCTTCGTGCCCGATGACATGCTGGAGAATCTGCAACGCACGCTTGACGGCTCGAAGTCACTGGTGGCACCGGTCAACTAGAGCACACGTCATTGGTGAGCGTCGAACGGGTGGGAACGCCGGCTTCCAGCCAGCCCCTTGCTCGGTTTAGAGAGTCGTCGAGATGCTTGCGTTCCTAGGAACCAGACCATGACCGAGTTCAAAGGCCTACCCAGGGACTTCTTCTCCTTCTTCAAAGAACTCGCCAGGAACAACGAGCGGCCTTGGTTTGAGGCGAACAAGCAGCGCTACAAGGATGTGGTGATCGCGCCGCTGTGCGATTTCATGGAGGCGATGGCGCCTCGGGTTGCGAAGATTTCGAAGCATATTGTTGTCGATCCGCGGCCGAATGGCGGGTCGATGTTTCGCATCTACCGGGATGTGCGCTTCGGCAAGGACAAGAGCCCTTACAAGACAAATGCGGGCGTGCATTTCCGGCATGGGCTCGGCAAGGATGCGCATGTGCCGGGCTTCTACATGCACTTCGCGCCGGATGAGGTGTTCT
>JBKJZU010000300.1:0-6214 GCA_046715015.1 Micropepsaceae bacterium | reverse complement strand
CGCCTGTTTCCCATATGGGCAAGATCTACAATTTCGTGCGCTACAAGACCGATCCGACCGACGGCGCGATCGACTTCGACCATCTGCGCGATGTGGCGCGGAAGGAAAAGCCGAAGCTGGTGGTGTGCGGGTATTCGTCTTATCCGCGCGACTATGACTACAAACTGTTCAAGCAAGTCGCCGATGAGGTCGGTGCGCTGACCATGGCTGACGTGAGCCATATCGGCGGGCTGATAGCGGGCGGTGTGATGCGCAATCCGATGGACGTGGGCTTCGATTTCATGACGACGACGACGCACAAGTCGTTGCGGGGTCCTCGCGGCGGCATGATCCTTTGCAAGAAGGATCATGCGAAAGGGATCGACCAGTCCGTTTTCCCGGGCCTGCAAGGCGGGCCGCACATGAATCAAGTTGCTGCTACGGCGGTGACGCTGAAGCTCGCGGCCGAGCAGCCGTTCAAAGTCTATGCGGGGCAGGTGCTGAAGAACGCGAAGGCGCTTGCGGCCGTGTTGATGGACCAGGGGGTGGAGCTCGTGACTGGTGGCACGGACAACCACCTTATGGTCATCGACGTGGTGAAGACCTTCAACATCAACGGCGCGGTTGCGGAGAAGGCGCTCGACCACGCCGGCATCACGACGAACAAGCAGGTGATCCCGGACGATCCGAACCCGCCGCTGAAGCCCTCGGGCGTGCGCCTGGGAACGCCTGCCGCGACCACGCGCGGCATGAAGGAGGGCGAGATGAAGCAGCTCGCCCGCATCATGATCGAGGCGATGAAGAACCATGCCGATCCGAAGCGGCTGGAGGGTTTGCGTCAGGAAACGCGCGTACTCTGCTCGCGCTTCCCGGTACCGGGGCTCTGACGTCGACGGACGCTTGCGTTGAGACGGCGCGGCTTAAGCTTGTGCCGCTCAGCGCGCGCTTCAACGACGATCTCATCCGGCTCTTTCATCAGCCGGAGGTGGCGGACTGGCTCTTCGTCAACGGTCCGCCGACGCGCGCGCAGTTGGAGGCGCGCACGACGCTGCACGAACAGGCTTGGGCCGAGCACGGCTATGGGATGTTTGCCGTCCTCGAAAAAGCGAGTGACAAGTTTATTGCCCGCGTTGGTGCAGGGACCACACCGGAAACGGGCCGTATCGAAATTGCCTGGTCGACGATCCGCGAGGCATGGGGCAAGGGATACGCCAGCGAAGCTGCTAAGGCCTCGGTCGATTTCACGTTCGCCCACTCGCCGCTGAAGGCGCTCGACTGTTACCTGCGGCCCGACAATCCGGCATCGCGCCGGGCGGCGGAAAAGGTGGGGTTTCGGTACGAGGACATGCGGTTTCTGTACGATCGGCCGCTCAGATACTACCGCCTCGAGCGACGATAGGTTTGCCCCACGCGAATCAGCGACAGCCACGTTTCGCGCATTGCCACAAGCGTTCTGGGGACACGGTCGCTCCCGGATCGGCGGGTATGCGGCGACGTCACAAAATGGCGTGCGTGCGGTTCGAGTGTGTCCGCAACCAACGCTAAGGTTCCCGTCTGATTCGACTGTGTTTCTGATTCATCACGGGGGTTTCTATGAGATTTGCTTTGCTTTCTACCGCATCGATGCTTGCGCTTGGCGCCGCGGCCGTCCCGGCGTTTGCTGGCGACGACTTCACCGGCGTCGTGCAACTCAATATCGGCCGGGCCACGAGCGACGGGTCGCCGTATGTACAGGATCCGTTCATCTATGGCGGCAAGGCGAAAGGCCTTTGGCCGTTGAGCCAAGAGATTCACCTGCAAGCCGATTTGTTCGCGGAAGAAAATGTGGACATCATCGACAACTGGGGGCCGCAGAACGACGCCGACGCGAGCGTGCTCGGCGGCGCGCTGCATCTGTTGCATCCGTTCGAAAACCGCGCGCGCTTCGGGCTTGCCGGCTCGATCTGGAACAGCGACGTGTTCGTGCCCGCGGGCAATGGCAAGACCGACGTCACGTACGCTCTCGCCGCATTGGAAGGTCAGTTCTTCGGCACCGATTGGACTGTGATGGTCCAGGGCGGCGCGTTCACGAACTTCGGCTGCAACGGCGGCGAGGGCTGTCCGTCGGCGCTTGAAGATGGCACGTTCCTGCGCGGCAAGTTCCGCTACTTCCTGAACGACAACACGGCGCTGTCGCTCGAGACGACGCGGATGTGGGGCGGGCGCGAGGACGACATCTTCGGACTCAAGAACCTAGACTCCGAGCAATGGACCCTCGAGGCAGAACATCGGTTCCGCGAGTCATGCTTTGCGGCGTTCGTCAACGTGTCGCATCAGAGCGTCGACTCCTCGTTCTTCGTGTTCGGCACGGACACGGTCGGCGGCATGATCGGGGTGAAGTTCTATTACGATCAGGCGTCGGTGCGTTCGAACGACCGCGGCGGTGCGGAGTTGGATACGCCGACATTCGGCGTCGCGCCGATCACGTCGGGAGCGATCTCTGGCGGCGGCTAAGACCCCCTGGGCGAACCGGCGAAAGGGTCCGCACGACGCGGGCCCTTTTTCATTTTTGAAAAGTACCGTTCGCCATCGCCCGCAGCTGATCGGGGTGCGCGGCCATCCAGGCGTTCCATGACTCGCGCGTGAGGCTGTACAGCAGCAAGTCCACCGGCTTGCCGTCGACCGACGAGCGAGCTTTGTTCTTCATCGTGTGCTGCAGCGTCCACCCGGTCTTTTCCAAGTAGCTGATGATCGGCCTGTTTGTTGCCAATGCCGCGGCGGTCATGACCTTTAGGTTCAGCCGCTCGAAGAAGTACTCGCGAAACGGCAGTGAGATCTCGAGCATGACTCCCCGGTGGCGATACTCGGCCTCGCCAACAACGGTGTTCGCGAGATAACGGCCGATGCCCCAGTCGATGTCGACGGTGAGGATGCCGACGAGAAGGTCGTTTGTGCGGTCGAAGATTCCGAGCAGAAGCCGCGTGTCCTGATCGAAGCCCCGGATGTAGGCGATCATGTCGGCCTTCGTGCGGCTTTGCCGGGGCAGGTTTAGCCCTTCGAGCACGGCGTCCTGTTCGAACCAAGCCGTCCAGCGGTCGGTCGTGTCGTGCTCGGTCAGCGTTCGGACATAGAGATGCGGCGTGTCGAAGTGGACGGTTTTTGCAGCCGTGGGGGCGGGTTGGGGGCGACTCATGGGAACCTCCGCTCGGCATACGCTACACCAGTCCCGGCCGTGGCCGTCGCCGGAACCATGCCGATTCTGCGGAGGAAATCGCCGAAAACACCGCATTGACCCGCGTGGGCGGGGTCCGTAGGTTCCGCCCTCTTTTCGCGATGGGCTCGACGTCGGCCCCGCGCTTGGGGGCCCATAGCTCAGCGGTAGAGCATCTGACTTTTAATCAGAGGGTCGCTGGTTCGATCCCAGCTGGGCTCACCAATTCCAATCTCCGGCCGCGACGCACCGCAAGTGGACTAGGATATTGTTGTGGTGCGTCTTGGATATCTGCTTGTTTGCCAAGAGAAGCAGGAATCAGACGGAGAGAGGTCTCATGTCCATTGCGAAGACGATTGGCGTTTCGGCAGCGGTGTTAGGCGCAGGTCTGCTGTTGTCGGGATGCGCGACGTTGCTTGAGGGGACCTCGCAGGAGATTCTGGTCTCGACGAATCCGGCTGGTGCCACCTGCACGCTGGAGCGCGAAGGTCAGACGATCGCGACGGTCGCCACGACGCCTGGAGCCGCGCTCGTGCAACGGCGCAAGTACGACATCACCGTCCGCTGCAAGAAGGACGGGTTCCTCGAGGCGACCTACATCAACAACTCTGGCCTGGCATCGGGTGCGGTCGCGGGCAACGTGGCGGCGGACTTGTTGTTGACTGCCGGACTGTCATCGATCGTGGACTCCGCGTCGGGCGCCGACAATCAGTATGACAGTGCGGTCAATATCACGATGATCCCGATGAGTGCGGCCGCCGCAAACGCTGTGGCACCTGCACCGACGGCCTCGTCGGCTCCGGTAACGGTGATGAGTAAGCCGGTCAACGATTAGGACGTAGACGACCGCGGCTCACGACTGGCTTCGGCTCAGGCCGCCGCGCTTGCTTCGCGTTGTTCCTGCTGTACCGGCGCATTGATTTTCTCGATCCAGTCGACAATGGAGCGGAGCACCGCATCGCGCTCTTTCCAGTGCAGCAGCATGTGCGGCCCGCCCTCGAACTCCAGCAACGTCGCGTCGCCGGGAAAGCGGTGATGCAATCCGCGAATGCAGGCCAGCGCTGAGACGTCCTCGCGCGTACCTATGAGGGTGAGTGTCGGGATCGTGACCTTTTGAGCGCCATCGAAGGCCCGCTGCCCCAGGCGCACCAAGCCGCCCAAAATCGCGGGTGTGATCCGGCGCAAGACGAGTGGGTCGGCAATGAGGCGAATGGCGGCGTCCGACGATAGGTCGCCGGCGGCAACGCGCTCGATGAATACGTCAGCACGGCCGCCCAGCGTTTGAAGCGCACGGGTCAGCAGGGCGTAAGCGATGCGCCGTATCGAACTGCCAAGTGCGCCGGGTGCTACGAGCACAAGGCCCGACACGCCGAAAAGTTGGCCTTGCGCCGCGGCATGGATGGCGAGCGCCGCGCCCATGCTCTCGCCGACCACAAACACCGGGACGTTGGGCACACGGCGCGCGAGAAAGTCCGACGCTTCGCCGATATCGCTGGCCATGCGCCGCGACCCCGCCCATTTGCCGCGCACGGTCGTTTGCCCAAAGCCGCGCTGGTCGTACGCCATTACAGCGAATTGCTGGTTCGCGAAGAAAGGAAAAATGCCGTCGAATGCGCCGGCATAGTCGCAAGCACCATGCAACAGCAACACCGCTGCGCGCGGCGATGGCGGCATCCAAAGACGATAGGGCAGGGTGTAGTCGTCGTCCGTCACGATGCCGCCGCGAAAAACGCGGGCATCGACGGACGCGTCGCGCGCGGTGAACGTACCTAGTGCGACTGGATCAAGAGGTGGCGGCACCCGATCTACAAAACGGGCGCCCCAATCGTATCTGTACGCGCCCGCCATAGTCGATCCTGCAACTTATTGTTCCACATGCATAAACGTCCCAAGCGGCTCGCCGGTTCCTTATCTACGCGCCGCAGAAACGATTGCGCCGCAAGTGTCGCTAGGGAGCACTGGAACCCGATGAGAAGCCGGTCGTTGTAGCTCATGCGCCTCCGGCGAAGCGAGAAAGAACGTGTGGTCGACGTCGGTTCGATCGAAATCGACAAGACGGAAAAGAAAACCATTCCCATTCCGCAGATCGCGGCCGTGGCGGCGATCATTGTCGGGCTTGGCATGCTGGCGATGGGCAACCGCGTCGAGGGTTGAGGCGGCTGAGCACTGTCTCCCACGCGTTTATTGAACGAGCATATCGCGGCGGCGGGAAGACCCGTCGCCGCTTTTCGCATTGGTTGCCGGAAGTGTTAAGGCTTGCGCGTCTTCTTGTTCTTGCGCGATTGGCCGCTTTCCGACAACGCGATGGCGACCGCTTGCTTGCGCTTTTTGACTTTGGCGCCGGAACTCGAGCGAAGGTCGCCTTCCTTGAATTCGTGCATAACGCGCGCGACTTTTTTCTGCTGCTTCGGCGTGGCTGGCATGATCCTGTCCCTGTTTGTCACGCTGAGTGAACGCGTTCCGCTTTGCCGAGTTCCGAGAATTCGTCGGTTTCGGTTGCGCGCTGGCGCCAGCGTCAGGGGAGCGGCTCTGTCTGCTCGCGCCTGCGTTTGTTGTCTTCCTCGCGCGACGTGGCGATCGTGCCTATTTTGGCGCGCAGATCAGGGTGTTTGTCCACGAAGTTGAAGAAGTCGCTGCGGCCGAGCGTCAGGAACTGGCAATAGTCGATGGCGGTGACGTCGGCCGAACGTGGCGCACCCGAGAGCAAGCCCATCTCGCCGAAGAAATCGCCAGGGCCGAGTTTGATGGGTTGACCGGGGACGGCGACTTCGACGGCGCCCTTAGCGATGAAGAACATCTCCTCGGCGCTGTCGCCGGCGCGGATTAGACGCGTGCCGGGCCGTGCCGAGCGGGGTTTGAACAGCGTCAGAAGTTCGGACCGTTTGGCGTCGTCGAGATCGGCGAAGATCGGGAACTTCGCCGCGAGTTCTTCGGGTTTGAGCGCGACCGGTGCGAGGGCACGCTTGCGTTCTTCGAGCTCCATCTCGAGTTCGAACAACTTGCGCTCCTTCGACGGTTCGAGGCGAGCGGTGAGTTGCGGGTGTG
>JBKJZU010000299.1:0-5472 GCA_046715015.1 Micropepsaceae bacterium | reverse complement strand
CCAACGGCCGCTTCGAGGACGTGCGCGGAGCGGCGAAGGTCGTCGCCGGCATGACCGTCAACGCCAGCGTCAACGCGATGATCGTGCCCGGCTCCGGCCTCGTGAAGGAACAAGCCGAAAGCGAAGGCCTCGACAAGATCTTCACGGCCGCAGGCTTCGAATGGCGCGAACCCGGCTGCTCCATGTGCCTCGCCATGAACGCCGACAAACTAGAGCCCGGCGAACGCTGCGCCTCGACATCGAACCGTAACTTCGAAGGCAGGCAAGGCAGGGGCGGCCGCACGCACCTGATGTCCCCGGCAATGGCGGCGGCAGCCGCGATCAAAGGGCGCTTGGCCGATGTAAGAGACCTCTAGCCCTGGGACCGCGGGCGTCCTCGCCCGCTCTTCACAGCGCTGAAACGAACGCAGACAACGACGAAAGGAAAGAGCGAAGGAAGAAAGAGCGGGCGAGGACGCCCGCGGTCCCAGGACCCGTCACAACCTGTCGGCGATCCGACCTTCGACCACACAGCCCATGCAAAAATTCACCGCCTTGACCGCCGTCGCCGCGCCTTTGCCGATGATCAACGTCGACACCGACATGATCATCCCGAAGCAGTTTTTGAAGACGATTCAAAGAACGGGTCTGGGCAAGCACCTCTTCGACGAGATGCGCTACACACCGGATGGGAAAGAACTCCCAGAGTTTGTGCTCAACAAGGCCGCCTACCGCGAGGCGCAGATTTTGGTCACCGGTCAAAATTTCGGCTGCGGTTCAAGCCGTGAGCATGCGCCCTGGGCACTCGCCGACTTCGGCATACGCTGCGTGATCGCAACCTCGTTCGCCGACATTTTCTACAACAACTGCTTCAAGAACGGGATCTTGCCGATCGTCCTGCCGCAGGAAGGCGTCGACAAGCTGATGGACGACGCGAGCCGCGGTGCAAACGCGGTCGTCACCGTCGATTTGGAAAAGCAAGAAATTCGCGGCCCCGACGGCGGCATGATCAAGTTCGATGTCGATCCCTTCCGCAAGCAATGCCTACTGAACGGCTGGGATGATATCGGCCTGACGCTGCGCCACGAAAAAAGCATCGATGCTTTCGAGGCCAAGCGCCGCGCCCAGTCACCTTGGCAAGCATGACGAGTAAGTCTGGTTCGGGTTCTGCGCCCATCGATCCGGGCTCGCAGCCGCTTTATCACGGCACGCGAGCGGACTTGAAGCCGGGCGATCTGATCAAACCCGGCTACGCCTCCAACTACGGCACGCGCAAGCAAGCGAACCACGTCTACTTGAGCGCCACGCTCGATGCGGCCATCTGGGGCGCGGAACTGGCCGTCGGCGACGGGCCGGAAAGAATCTACATCGTGGAACCGACGGGCCAGATGGTGGATGATCCCAACCTGACCGACAGAAAATTCCCGGGCAATCCGACCAAGTCATACCGCTCGCGCGACCCGCTACGCGTCGTGGGTGAAGTGAAGGAATGGCAGGGGCATTCCCCCGAGGCGCTCAACACGATCCGCGAGCATCTCGCGCGGCTCAAGGAAGCAGGCGTTGAAGCGGTTGACGATTGAACGCGATTTACAGATGACGCGTCTCGGCGGGTGGGTTCTGCCAATTGTTGTTGCGCCCGTCGGAGAAGCGCACCGGCGCCGACGCCAACTCCTCCGCTGACGCCGTGTCCAGCGTATTGACGAGCACGCTGACGAAGGGCCCACCCATATAGTCCGCATCGCCAGTCCCATGCGTATGCACGCCACACGTCGCGCAATGATGCTTAATCGGGGCCTGCTCATGTTTGTGGTACGCGACCAGGCGATCCGCACCGCTGAGCAAACGAAACGCTGTAGGCTTCACGAACGCCGACCAGGCGCGCGTCTTCAGACAATACGTGCAATTGCACTTGCCCGTACCTTTCGCCAGATCGATCTCAACCTCGTATGTGACCGCGCCGCAATGACAGCTGCCCTTGTGCGTCTTCAACGTCATGCTCGTTCTCCGCGTCTGCAAGCCGCCAACCATACGCGAAACGCGACCAGTCCGGCCGGCGGCATCGCACTCACCATCCTTGTCATTGCCGAGAGCCCGTTCCATCCAGCCTACGGCGTCAAACGCCCGTCAGTGAGGCAATCGGCCTAATGGCGGCAGCGCCGTAGAAGTTCTATTATTGTTCCTTGGGTTGACGGAATGGGGCTGACCGTCGGCGCAAACACTTCCCAAACGGATATCTAACGGATTCCTAACACCAAAACCCGCAGAAATCCGCCAAGCTAACGCATCTAACGGATTCGATTTTCGATATTTCAATGACCAAGACCCTGCTCCTCCTCCCCGGCGACGGTATCGGCCCCGAAGTAATGGCCGAGGTTGAGCGCCTAATCGGCTGGTTCAACACAAAAACAGGCGCGAAATTCGAGACCGACCGCGACCTCGTCGGCGGCGCGTCATACGACAAGCACGGCACGCCGGTCACCGAAGCCGCGATGCAGAAAGCGCTCGACGCCGACGCGGTGTTATTCGGCGCGGTCGGCGGCCCGAAATACGCGAGCGTGCCTTACGACAAGCGCCCGGAGGCGGCGCTTCTCCGCTTGCGCAAGGATTTGGGACTGTTCGCCAACTTGCGCCCCGCGCTCTGCTTCGACGCCTTGAAGGAATCTTCGACGCTGAAGCCCGAGATCGTGGCTGGCCTCGACATCATGATCGTGCGCGAGCTCACGGGCGGCGTCTATTTCGGCGAACCGCGCGGCATCACGACCTTGGCCAATGGCGAACGCCAAGCCGTCGACACCCAAATCTACGCGACCCACGAAATCCACCGCATCGCCCGCGTCGCGTTCGAACTCGCGCGTCTGCGCAAGGGCAAGGTCGCCTCCGCCGAGAAGCACAACGTGATGACGTCGGGTCTGCTCTGGAAGGAAGAAGTCACGAAACTGCACGCCGCCGAGTACAAAGACCTCGAGCTAACGCACATCCTCGCCGACAACTGCGCCATGCAGCTCGTGCGCAACCCGAAGCAGTTCGATGTGATCGTGACCGACAACCTATTCGGCGACATCCTGTCCGACGAAGCCGCGCAGCTCACGGGCTCGATCGGCATGTTGCCCTCGGCCTCTCTCGGCGCCCGCGACAAAAGTGGCAAACAGCGCGCGCTTTATGAGCCGATCCACGGCTCCGCCCCCGATATCGCGGGGCAGGACAAGGCAAACCCGATCGCGGCGATCCTCTCGTTCGCCATGTGCCTACGCTATTCATTCGCAATGAAAAACGAGGCGGACCTCGTCGAACGCGCCGTCTCGGCCGTGCTCGACCAAGGCATCCGCACCGGCGACATCATGCAGCCCGGGAAGCGCCAAGTCGGCACCAAAGCCATGGGCGCAGCCGTCCTCGAAGCCCTCGACACCCTTCAACGTTAGAGAACGAACAGCATGTCCTGGAAAGTTGCAGTCGTAGGCGCCACCGGCAACGTAGGCCGCGAAATACTGAACATCCTCGCGGAGCGCGAATTCCCGGCGAGCGAAATCGTAGCGCTCGCGTCGCGCAAAAGCGTCGGCCGCGAAGTCTCCTACGGCGATCGCACGCTGAAATGCAAAGCGATGGAGCACTACGATTTCAAGGGCACCGACATCGTGCTGATGTCGGCGGGCGGCACCATCTCCGGTGAATGGTCGCCGAAGATCGCGGCCACGGGCGCCGTCGTCATCGACAACTCGTCGAAGTGGCGCATGGACCCCGACGTGCCCCTCGTCGTGCCGGAAGTGAACGCGACCGCGATCGGCAAGTACGCGAAGAAGAACATCATCGCGAACCCGAACTGCGCGACCGCGCAGATGGTGGTGGCGCTGAAACCGCTGCACGACGTCGCCCGCGTCAAGCGCGTGGTCGTTTCGACCTATCAATCGGTCTCCGGCGCGGGCAAAGACGCGATGGACGAACTCTTCAGCCAAACCCGCGCGATCTTCGTCACCGACTCGATCGAACAGAAGAAGTTCACGAAACAAATCGCCTTCAACGTTATCCCGCACATCGACAGTTTCATGGACGACGGCTACACGAAGGAAGAATGGAAGATGGCGGCCGAAACGCGCAAGATATTGGATCCCGACATCAAGGTGACGGCGACTTGCGTTCGCGTACCCGTTTTCGTCGGCCATTCCGAGGCGATCAACGTCGAGTTCGAACGCCCGATCACGCCGGCTCAAGCGCGCGACATCCTGCGCGAGGCCCCGGGCTGCGTGGTGGTCGATAAGCGCGAAGATGGTGGCTACGTCACGCCCGTCGAGTGCGTCGGCGACTATGCGACGTTCATCAGCCGCATCAGGAAAGACCCAACGGTCGAAAATGGCCTCGCGCTCTGGTGCGTTTCCGACAACCTCAGAAAAGGCGCCGCACTGAACGCGATCCAGATCGCCGAAATCCTAATCAGCCGCCACCTGAAGAAAGCAGCCTAGGGGGTAGCCCATGGCTCAAGTCGAGAAAATCGAAGCGTTGAGCCTGAAGTGGAACAAACTGGGGCGCGACCACGCTGCCAAGATGTCCGCACGACTCACCGACTTTCATCAAGGGCGGTCGGCAACCGTCAAGCTAAACGACGATCCGCGCGACGTAACAATGGCGTCTCGCGTGGTCGATCACGTGCAGCAACTGAATGCTCAAGGGAATTGGCTGGAGGCGCGGGCGCTCTTTGACCCGGCTCACGAACCGCTTATTGCCCTTCTCGACAAGCTTGGAAGCAATCTACCACGCGTCGCAATCCTCGGTCCGAACGAGTTTCTCGTCCGCACCGGCACATCTTACAGGCCTGGCACGACGCTGCATCTCGCCCCCAACGGGTTTCGGGAGCGCGCGGATCTGCTGACGTTCGCAGCGTCACCGGACCACGAGACGTTCCTTAGCGTGACTGTCGAAGGCTTCACGACAAGCGCGGGCTTGGACGGTGCGGCCATTGTGCGGTGGCCCTGGCCGCCGGAATTCCAGCCGCAGCAGATAGACGAAATTTGCGTCGCAAATGGGGGCCGCCATATCGCCTTCGCCGACGAGGCTTTGGGCATGTGGGTGGGTAGCGCGCCGTCCTCGGGGCCGCGATGGGTGGCGCTTCAGTTGGAAGAAGCGTCGGCGCCGCAGCCGTCGAGCGAGCCTTGGTCGGACAGCATGATGCACTGTGCGTTGTCTCCCGGCGGCGAGATCGTGGCGACGGGATCACAATGCTCGGACCACTGCATCGACGAGATCGATGCGCAGGGCGATCTGCGCCGCGTTGCGGTACTGAGGCCCGCGAGCGAATACCCTCACAAAGCGTGCTTTTCAGGCGACGGGCGCGTCGTCGCACTGAACTCGTGCCACTTCTACAACGGCGCGACCTTCGCGGCACCGACCTCGCCCTCTCCGTCGGCAGCGGTAGCGCGCGGAAGCGCTGTGGGCCAAGTGACGATCAACGGCTACCTGCGTGTCTACGCATCGGCGTGGCTGCCGCCGGATACTTTTGAAGGC
>JBKJZU010000298.1:0-2601 GCA_046715015.1 Micropepsaceae bacterium | reverse complement strand
TTCGAGCAGGCCGGCGCCTATCGCTTGACCGGCAACGGGCACGAGGTGTTGCGCGAGGATTTCTTCCAGACCGTCCGTGGACGGACGATCGATGCCGATCACGACGGCATGGCGCCGTTCTTCCAGCGGGTCGCGGCCGAAGTGCGCAAGATCGACAACGATTGGCTGATCTTTGCCGAGCTCGATCCATTCAAGGGCATCACCGGCGAGGGCTTTCCGAAAGGGACGCCGGAGCGCACGGTGAACGCCAGCCACTGGTACGACATCGTCACGCTGGTCACGAAGACCTACATGTACCCGGCCTCGATCAATCCCTTCACGATGAAGGCGTTGACCGGGCCGGCCGAGATCGAAGGCAACTACGCGGCGCAGCTTGGCCGCATCAAGGAAGCATCGAAG
The DNA here is from genome assembly GCA_046715015.1 of Micropepsaceae bacterium. Taxonomy (GTDB): domain Bacteria; phylum Pseudomonadota; class Alphaproteobacteria; order Micropepsales; family Micropepsaceae; genus SZUA-430. The sequence continues at coordinate 2,202 of JBKJZU010000298.1, read as the reverse complement.
TCGATCCCCGGGGGCGCGCCCACGTTGATCGGCGAGTTTGGGATCCCGTTCGATCTGGATGGCGGCGCTGCCTATCACGCGCATGCCGGCGGCGACACGTCGGACCGTCCGTGGGAGAAGCACGTCATCGCGCTCGACCTGATGTACAACGCGATGGACCGGCACTTGTTGAACTGCACGCTGTGGAACTACACGGCCTCGAACCGCAACGATGCGGCATGCGGCGACGGGTGGAACCAAGAGGACCTCAGCGTCTATTCGCGCGATCAAGACGGCGGGCGTGCGGAGGCGGGGTTCGTGCGTCCCTTTGTGCGGCGATGCCAAGGCGTGCTCAAGGCGATGAAGTTCGATCGCGCGGACGGGACGTTCGAGATTTCGTTCGACGCCGATCCTTCGATCGACGGGCCGACGGAGATCGTCGTGCCAACCGCGCAGTACCCGAACGCGTTCATGATGGACATGAGCGACAACCTCGAACTCGACGAAGCCGGATCGATGTCGTTGGTTGTTCTGCGCGCCCTTCGGCCGGGAACGAGCCGCGTCGTGCTGCGTCGGACGGTTTGATCATCCTCGGTTACGCCGCCATGAACGTGCCGTGGAACCCGAGCGGCAGAGCATAGGGACAGGCGAGCTTGGCGATCGGACCGTTTGAGACGCGGTGGGCGTCGAGGATGCAGAGTTCGGTGCGCGCGGCACGGGTGTTCAACGTCGTTTGGACGAGCCAGCCGTCGCTTTCGCCGGTACCGCCCTTGCGGGGGACGAAGACGGCCTCTTCGCTCCAGGTTTCGGCGCCGTAGTCGTGGCGGTCTTGGACACCGGTTTCCCAGTCCCAGCGGGCGACGCCTCCGTTCGTCACGCCATAGGTGAAGCGATGCCTCGTACCCACGCGGCGCGGGTCGGTGCGCGGGAATTCGCCTTTGCCGGGCAGCATCGCCATCGTGCTACGGCCGTCCGGCTTCAGTGTAATCAGCGTCGGGCGCGCGGCCGGCGGCGGGCTCGCAAGTGTCAGGGCTATATCGCGCGCGGTCTTGACGGCAAACGTCGCGTCCACGTCCGTGAAGGCGTCGAGGCGGACCGTGCCGTCGGTGTCCTCCCAGGCGTTGCCGATGTGGAAGAGGAAGCGAGCCGGGAGTTCGTAGCGCCGCACGACGGCCAGCGTGTTCTTGTCGAGCAAGAGGGCGATCAACGGTTTGTCGCCCCGCCATGCGTAACGGTCGACGAGTGTGCTCGCCGGCGCGTCGCGTCTGAGCATCGGCGGCAGGAGGAGAACGATATAGCGCGGCGTGACCGCGAAGTCGTGCATCAGACTCGCCTCAGGCAATTCGACCAGCTGGCCTTTGCGCACCGTGCCGTCAGGCGCCAGAGACCAGATCACGCAACGATTGCCGATGACGCCGAAGTTCCAGGTGTCGCCGCCCGCCGTCGTCTTCGGATGAGCGGAAAATGGTGCGCCGTTCAAGCCGCCATCGAACGCCTTGCGGCCGCGGGTTTCGAGGTCGTCGATGCCCACGCGATAGGGCGAGCCGCCTTCCCACAACGCCCAGACTTCGCCCGCGATCGTCAGCACGTTCGTGTTGGCGGCGTTGATGTCGTCGACGCTTCTGATCCCGGCGAGCGCTTTGGGCGCAAAGCCGTAGCCGGTGTGAAGAAAGCGGCCGGCGGCTTCTTCGGCGCGGCGTTTGTCCGTGTCGATGAAGCGGCCTCGATGAGTGACACGGCCGTTTGCGAGGGTGAAACGCTGGATCATGCCGTCGCCGTCGAACCAATGGCCGAGGCGTTCGCCGGCGCGCTCGAATTGCGCGGGGCCGATGCGAAAGAATCGGCCTTCGAGGCCCGCGGGCATGCGGCCTTCGATCAACTTGAGTTCGCCGTCGAGTGTCTTCGGCGGGGTCTTGAAGCCGAGCCGCCAGTCCCCGGCGCGCACACCGGACGGTGAGGCGGCAAAAGCCGCTGCGCCCAACGAAAGTAACGCCAGATCGCGCCGTGACATCCCGCTCATCGTCCGCTCCTATTTCAACGTGATGACTTGGGCGGTGCCGGCCGGGCCGATGTCGAAGGCGGCATCGGCGAAGCTTGGCGGTCCGAGACGGATCGGGGCGTCGTTCGAGAAGCCGAACGGTTCGGTCGGGAAGCCCACGATGTTCGTATCCATCTTTCCGTCACCGTTCACGTCGTGGAACAGCTTCACGCCATAACGGCCGG
>JBKJZU010000297.1:0-6125 GCA_046715015.1 Micropepsaceae bacterium | reverse complement strand
CAACCGGCATATGCCGCGATGCATGCGAAACCTTGCACGACCGCTCCGCCAAAAACTCCTTCACGATCCGATCCTCCAGCGAATGAAAGGACACGACCGCAAGCCGTCCGCCGGGCTTCAGCAATCGTTCGGCCGCGGCCAACGCGCGCGTAAGTTCGCCGAGCTCGTCGTTCACATAGATGCGCAGACCTTGAAACGTGCGCGTCGCCGGATGAATGCCGTTCGTATAGCGCCCGATCGCTTTCGCGCAGATGCTGGCGAGTTCAAGCGTACGCGTGATCGGCCCTTTCGCGCGGGCCGCCACAATCGCGCGCGCGACCGCATTCGCGCGATCTTCCTCGCCATACGCGAAGATGATCCCGGCTAGCGCTTGCTCGCTGTAGGTATTGACGATGCCTTCAGCCGAGATCCCGCTCGCGCCCATGCGCATGTCGAGCGGTCCGTCGTTCTGAAACGAAAAACCGCGCTCGGCCTCTTCCAATTGAAACGACGAAACGCCGAGGTCGAGCACAATGGCGTCGACAGCGTCCACGTCGTGGCCGGCGAGCAAATCCTGCATGGCGCCAAAGGATCCGTTGATCAGCGTCAGCCTGCCCGGGAACTCCCTAACGAACTCTTTCCCGCGCTCGATAGCCGCGGGGTCGCGGTCGATGCCGTAGACCGTGGAGCGCGCCCGCCGAAGCAGCACGCGCGAGTACCCGCCGCCGCCGAATGTGCCGTCGACGATGACCTGCCCGTCGTGCGGCTGTAGCGCCTCGACGACCTCGCTCAGCAGAACAGGAATATGAACCGTATCGTTCATGGGTTCCCTCCACCGTTCTTCACCCGCATCATGCCCCGGCTTTCCGTCGAAGACCGCCGCGCTTGCAACTTCCTGATCTCCAACGCGCGCGGCTCCCAAACCTCAAAACACTGCCCTTTGCCCACGAACGCCGCGGCATCGTCGAGCCCGGCGTGCCGCATCAACTGCTCGGGAAAGGTCACCCGGCCCTCGCTGTCGAGGCTGAGTTCGACGGTGTCGCCCAACCACGCATAGGCGAAGTCGTCGTAAAGCTCGCTCGAAGGGTCATGTGCGTCGATCATCGCTTGAATGCCTGCCATCCATTCCGGGCCCCCTACCATGATGGCAGGCCCCGTGGTCGAGGCCCGGGCAAACATGGTGCGCGAATTCTGCGCTTCCAGAACCTCGCGATAGCGCGCCGGCACCGAGATGCGGCCCTTGGCGTCCACCCGGTTGACGTATGTCGACAGAAAGGGCCGCGCCACCGTCATGGCCGACCCCTAAACTGCGCAAAGCAATGCCAACAGACCGCCGCCACCGACCCAATACCCACCGCCGAAATCGGCGACCCATGAATGGAAAGAGCGCGATCGAAAGCCGCGCTCCGTTGGGAATTGGGATAACATGGGAAGCCATGGGAGGTCAACGAAAGAGACAAACAAATTCAATGAATTAGAGGCGACTCCGGAACCACCCTCCACATCTCGTGGCTACCGGGAGCTCCCCGTCAACATCTTGTTAACCCTTGATTCTGGCGTGACGCGCTTGAGACGTGCGGAAAGCTCCAGGCGCCTTTCTGAGCATCTTGACAGCAACAAAAATTGCAATCATGATGCATCATGACTCGAACCACCGTGACCCTCGACCCCGATGTGGAGCAGCTGTTGCGCGACGCGATGCAGCGGCGGCGGCAGAGCTTCAAGGAGGCGTTGAACCAGGCCATTCGCAATGGGCTGACCGATTTGCCGTCCGGAGAGCGCGAAGGCAGGTTCAAGGTACGCGCGCGGCCCATGGGATTGCGCGCCGGGATCGATCCCGCGCGGTTGAACCAGTTCGCCGACGAAATGGAAGTCGATGCCTTCCTCACGCTCAGCCAGCGGCTGGCGGCAGATGCGAAGAAATCGCGCAAGCAAAAATGATCGTCCCCGACGCGAACCTGTTGCTCTACGCTTACGACCAAGCGAGCCCGTTCCATGACCGGGCGCGAGACTGGTGGGACGCGTGCCTCTCCGGGCGCGAACCGGTCGGCCTCACGCATCCGGCGATGTTCGCTTTCCTGCGGATCGCAACGAACGCGCGCGCTTTCACGAACCCGATGACGCTCGACGAAGCGGCCGAACACGTGCTGTCCTGGGTGAGCCGCCGCGTTTCTCAAATCCTCCAACCGCCGTCGGATCACGCGACGGAGGTGATCGCGCTCCTCAAGGCCGGCGGCGGTACTGCCGGCAATCTCGTGACCGACGCGCAAGTAGCAGCTCTCGCCCAAACCTACCGCGCCGTGATCCACACTGCCGATCGGGACTTCCTAAGGTTCCCGTCGATCCGCTGCCATTTTCCGCTGGACGCCTAAGTTTGTGCGCCCTTCTTCCTGGGACCGCGGGCGTCCTCGCCCGCTCTCGCGCAACGGGCTGTGGCTTCCAAAATCCTTCACGTCGCGACGAATGAAATGAAAGAGCCAGAGGGCCTGTAAGCCGGGTTCTGTCCCTCCCGTTGCCGGGATTGGATGACCATTCCTCTGGGACGTCCGTCGCCGGACGCCTCGCGCGGCCTACCCGGATGACGAGCCGGAAACAGCTCATGTGCCATCCCTATTTGGCCTTGCTCCTGGTGGGGCTTGCCGTGCCGCTCGCGTTGCCGAAAGCGCGGTGCGCTCTTACCGCACCGTTTCACCCTTACCGCGATGATCGCGGCGGTCTGTTCTCTGTGGCGCTGTCCCTGGGGTCGCCCCCGCCGGGCGTTACCCGGCACCAAGTTTCCATGGAGCCCGGACTTTCCTCCAAGGCTTACGCCTCAGCGGTCATCCAGCCCTCTGGCTCTGTGCCGATAAATGGCTACTCAGACTTGAGCGTCAAGCAGGTCGTTCAGCGCACGCAGGATGCCTTGCGTCTCGGCATCGGCAACACCATCGAACAGCGCCGGCCGGAAATGCCGCTGAAACGCGCTGATGACGATCTCAGTCGGCTCGTCATACACGCTCGTAATCTCAAGCCCGTAACCATAACGCTGAAGCGCGCTCTGTAGTTCGCCAACACGCGCACCAGTGTCGGGACGTGCCAGCGATACTTCGCGCCCCGGCTTCGCCTCGACCCAAACGCCAAGCCCCGCTTGCGCAAAATGCCGCCACGGAAAGAGTTCGCCCGGATCGGTCTTCCGGCCCGGCGCGATATCCGAATGCCCAATGACGTTGCGCGGCGGAATCTTGTGCCGCGCGACGATACCTTGGCTGAGCTTCTCCACCGCCGCGATCTGCGCTTCAGGAAACGCGCGATACCCGAACTCGTGTCCCGGATTGACAATCTCGATCCCGATGGAGCGCGAGTTGATGTCGGTGGCGCCGCGCCACGACGACACGCCCGCATGCCAAGCGCGCAGCTCCTCGGCGACGTGGCGATAGACGGTGCCGTCTTCGTCGACCGTATAATGCGAGCTCACGCGCGACGCCGCGTCGGTCAGGCGCGTCACCGCGGCCTGGCACGACTGCATGCCTGTGTAGTGCATGATGAGGATGTCGGGCCCGCTCACCCCGACGCGTTCGTTGAAGTTCGGCGACGGCCGCTCGATGATGTTCATCTCACGCACCCACCTTCAGCGTCGCGCTCGCCTTGGCGACAAGCTCGCCCGCTTCGTTGCGCAACTCGGCCTCCGCGAACGCGATCGACTTGCCGCGATGGCGAACCCAACCCTCGCCGGTCAGCGTCCCCACGTCGGCGCGCCCGATGAACGAGGTCTTGAGCTCCAATGTCACCTGCGGCGTGTTCGGTTCGCGATGCGTAAGCCGCACAGCGTGTCCGCACAGCGAATCGAGCATCGCCGCCAAGAACCCGCCGAAGATGCGTCCGCCGCGATTGACGAACGTCTCGCCGGCGACGAACGAAGCCTTCACATAGCCACGCTCGGCATCGGTCGCGAGCGTCGTCTTGCCCAGCGTCGCAACGGCGGGCGAGTTCTTTTCGGCGTCCGGCGTCAATTGAGTCCGCGCTCCTTCTTGATCGCCTCATAGGCGCCGTTGATCGAAGCGAGCTTCACTGTGGCCAGCCGCACGAATTCCTCCGGCACGCCGCGCGCCATCAAACTGTCGGGATGGTTCTCGCGCACCAGCGCGTGATAGGCCCGCTTCAGATCGTCGTCCCCCATCGTCCGGTCGACACCCAAGATCACGTAAGGATCACCGCGATCCGGCCCGAAATGCGAGGCGCGAATGCGCTCGAACTGCGCGCTCGTGAACCCAAAAATCTGCGCCACATTTCGCAGATAGACGAGTTCCGCCTCGTGCAACTGGTTGTCGGCCTTCGCGACCATGAACAAGCTGTCGAGCAAGTCCTCAAGCACGCCGGGCTTCGAACGGAACAATGACGCCAGCTGCCGCGCATAGGAATCGAACCCCGCAACGTCCTGCTTGGCGAGATTGAACAAATGCCCCACATTGCCCTCTTCCTCGCGCGGCACAGGAAACATCCGCTTGAAGATTTCGACCTCGTCTCGCGTGACCGTGCCGTCCGCCTTGGCAAGCTTCGCTGCAAGCGCGATCACGCCGATCGTAAAGGCAACCTGGTCGCGTTCGCGGATGGTGCGATCGTCGCCGTCGTCGTCGCGCCGGCGTAGCCCCCGCCCTTCGCGATCGATAAGCACATGCCCTGCCAAGCCGCCAAGCAGCGCGCCAAGCGGCCCACCAAGTGCGAGCCCCGCCGCAACGCCAGCAATTTTGCCCCAGATCGACATGCTCAGCCCACTCTATCGTCGCGCTTCATCGAACGCGCCCGTTTCTTTCGAAGAAATTGAGGCGAACATATGACGCAAGGCCGGTGGCAGATTTGGATCGACCGCGGCGGCACGTTCACCGATATCGTTGCGTTGGGACCCGACGGCCAGTTGCGTGCCACCAAACTTCTCTCCGAAAGCGCCGAACATTACGACGACGCGGCGATCGAAGGAATTAGGCGTTTGCTGAAGCTCGCGCAAGGCGCGGAGCTGCCGCAAGCGGAAATCGCCGAAGTCCACATGGGAACCACGGTCGCAACGAACGCATTGCTCGAACGCAAAGGCGCGCGAACGGTGTTGGTCACCACCCGCGGCCTGCGCGACCAGCTGCGCATCGGCTACCAGAACCGGCCGAAACTGTTCGTCCGCCGTATCGACCTCACACCCCCACTCTATGAGAGCGTGATCGAGATCGATGAGCGCGTTGCTGCCGACGGCACGGTCTTGACCACGCTCGATCGCGCGCAAGCCGAGAGCGAATTGAAAGCAGCGCGCGCGCAAGGGTTCGACACCTGCGCCATCCTCTTCATGCACGGCTACCGCTACACGGCGCACGAGCGCGAAGTCGTAGCCATCGCAAAGCGTCAGGGCTTCGCCCAAGTCTCCGCCAGCCACGACGTCAGCCCGCTCATGAAATACGTGAGCCGCGGCCATACCACCGTTGCCGACGCCTATCTCACGCCGGTGCTGCGCCGCTACATCGACAAAGTCGCAACGCCGCTGGGCAGCGCAGCGCACGATGGCCGCTTGCGCTTCATGCGCTCGAGCGGCGCGCTCGCCGACGCGAACCACTTCTCCGGCAAGGACGCCCTGCTCTCAGGCCCCGCCGGCGGCGTGATCGGCATGGCCGAAACGGCGAAGGCTGCAGGCTTCACGAAGGTCATTGGCTTCGACATGGGCGGCACGTCGACGGACGTCTCGCGTTTCGACGGCACGTATGAGCGCATCTTCGAAAACGAACTGAACGGCATTCGCCTGCGCGCACCGATGCTTGCGGTGCACACGGTCGCAGCCGGTGGCGGTTCGATCCTGTTCTACGAAAACGCCCGCATGCGCGTCGGCCCCGAAAGCGCGGGCGCCAACCCGGGCCCCGCCTGCTACCGCAAAGGCGGACCGCTCACCGTCACCGATGCCAACGTGATGACGGGCCGCGTCGACCCGGCCAACTTCCCAAGCGTCTTTGGTCCAAAGGCTGACGAACCGATCGACGCCGCTATCGTAACCGACAAGTTTCAGGCACTCGCGCGCGAACTGAAAACCGCGCCGCAAGAAGCCGCGGACGGATTCTTGAAGATCGCAGTCGCCAACATGGCCGAGGCGATCAAGCGCATCTCGATCGCGCAAGGCGCCGACGTCAGCGAATACG
>JBKJZU010000296.1:0-7404 GCA_046715015.1 Micropepsaceae bacterium | reverse complement strand
GCCGTCAGGGACGCGATCCGGAAAACCGACGCGCGTCCTCGCGAGCCTCACCAGCCAGGCGGCCGGGGCGATTTTTCAGATGAACAAGTTCAAGTCGCAGCCGCCATCGAGTTGTCTGAAACGGGCTCGATCGGGAAAGAACAAACATAGAACATCTACAGGAGGAAAGTCAATCGGTTTCGTGCTGCGACAGTGCGACTGCTACGATGTGCCTCGCGGGCTCGCGCCAACATTTTGCGGCCGCCCGAATCGGTCGCCAATCTGGTGGAACAACCACGCATCATGAAAACCTTGACCACCACCTGCTGCATCGCCGGCGGCGGACCGGCGGGGCTGGTGCTCGGCCTGCTTCTCGCGCGCGCGGGGGTCGATGTGATCGTGCTCGAAAAGCATGCCGATTTCCTGCGCGACTTTCGTGGCGACACGATTCACCCGTCGACCTTGGAAGTCATGCACGAGCTTGGGCTGCTCGATGAATTCCTGCGCCGCCCGCACCAGGAGATGCGCCAGATCGCGGCGCAATTCGGCGACACGCGTTACATCGTCGCCGACTTTTCGCATTTGCCGACGCGCTGCAAATTCGTTGCCTTCATGCCGCAATGGGAGTTCCTCGATTTCATCGCTTTGCATGCGAAGCGGCGCGCGAATTTCCGCCTGCTGATGGCATGCGAGGCGACCGGCCTCATCGAGCACAAAGAACGCATCGCTGGCGTGCGGGCGCGCGCGAGAGGGGCAGACGTCGAGATCGCAGCCGACCTCTCGGTGGCTGCGGACGGCCGCCACTCGGTGCTGCGCCACGCGGCCGGGCTCGAGGTGATGGATTTCGGCGCACCGATAGACGTGCTGTGGCTCCGCGTCTCAAAACAGCCAAGCGATCCGGCGGAATCGTTCGGTCGCTTCGACGCCGGGCGCCTGCTCGTGCAGATCGACCGCGGCGACTACTGGCAATGCGCGTTCGTGATTGCCAAAGGCTCGTTCGACGCCGTGCGCGAGCGCGGGCTCGACGCCTTGCGTGCGGAGGTGGCGCGCCTCGCGCCGCATCTGGCGGGTCGGGTGAGCGAACTCAAGAGTTGGGACGATGTGAAGCTCTTGACGGTCGCGGTCGACCGCTTGAAGCGCTGGCATCGGCCGGGGCTTCTGTGCATCGGAGACGCGGCGCATGCGATGTCACCGGTCGGCGGCGTCGGCATCAACCTCGCCATTCAAGACGCGGTCGCGGCTGCGAACATCCTCTCAGGCCCGCTCGCGGATGGCCGCCTGCGCGACGGGGACCTCGCGCGCGTGCAGACCCGGCGCCTGTTTCCGACACGCGTGACTCAGGGCGTGCAAGTCGCAGCACACAACCGGCTGATTGCGCCGCTTTTGGCTGCCAAGGGCCCGATCAAGCCGCCGCTCCCGCTGCGTCTTTTGCAGCGGTTCCCTGTGCTGCGGCGAATCCCCGCGCGCATGATCGGCCTCGGCGTGAGGCCGGAACACGTGCGCTCGCCCGAGGCGCGATAGCGGCTGTCGCTTTGAGAATACGTTCGAGCCCGCAGGGCGAAAAGGTTCGGGCCCCCTTCGCTAAGGCTACGGCGGCCGAGCGTTGCAAAACGCGCCCGCCGGAGCCTTGGCGAAGGCGGGTGGGAGGCCAAGCATCTGAGGCTCGCCCCCCACCCGAAATTTTTTTCAGCTTCGCTTCAAAATTTCGACCGCCCCGCAGTGGGGGCGGTATTTTCTATTTTTTGCTTAGTGCGCTTTGTCCAGCGTTGCTTTGAACGTTGCGCTGACGCCGGCGCTCACGACGCCGGCGGTGGCGGTTGCCTTGCCTGCGTCGTAACGGCGGACGGAGCCGACGCGGAGGAATTGGCCGGGTACCGCGGCTTCGGTGGCGGCGACGATTTGGCAGGCGCCGGTGAAGTTGATGTTTTCGCAAATTTCCCAAGCGCCGTAACCGACGACCGAGATCCCGGCGGCGGCGTCTTTGCCGGTCAGGGCCGGGATGTTTGCCGTGTTCTGCGCGATCGCGTGCGCGACGCCTTCAAAGCCCGGGGCCGCGAACAGCGTCAGCACCGACGGCGCGCTGCGCGGACCTTGGACCAGCAGCTCATTGATGCGCGGTTCGAACGAGGCGAAGATTTTCTCGAACGTCGGGCTCATCACCGTGTAGGCGGCCTTGGTGGCGCTGCATTGCACGAAGTACAGGCTGCCGGGCACGACGTGAACCACCTGCTTGCTGGTCGCCTCGAACGTGCCTTCGGCGTCTTTCACGGTGGCGGTGGCGACGAAGTAATAGACCTTACGGCCGCGCTGCACTTTTTGACCGGAGTCTTGGACGACGATGTCCTTGAGGCCGCCTGCGGCCAGCGATTGCTTCCAGAAATCGCCGGTCAGAACCTGCGCGAACGCTTCGTCGAGTTCGGCTTGCGGTGTGTCCTTCGTTTGCGGCGTTGCGTCGGCCATCACCATGCAGATGCCGCCAATCTTGGTGTTCGCTTCGTCAGGAGGCGAGGCCATGAAGAGCGCCATGGAGCCCTTTTGCTCGGGCGTCGCTGCTTGCCAGCCCGCGGGCACGTTGACGGTGAAGCGGCCTTCGCTGTCGCGGAACTGGGTGCCGTCGGCGAATGCCGGGGCGAGGCTGAGCGAAAACAACATGGCGGCGGACAACGAACGGCGCATCGGGGACTCCTACACTGGGGGACTTGGCCTAGCACGCCAAGTGCCCTGCGCGCTGTCAATTCCATTCATCCCGCGGTGGTCTCATTTCCTGTGGTGCACTTCGTGGTTCGTTAGACGAGCCACGTCACCGCTACCAGAACGAGCAACGCTATCCACAAAGTCTCGGCGACCATAAGGCCGACCGGGCGCCACCCAACGGCGATCAGGTCCTTGAACGAGGTCTTCATGCCGAGTGCGGCTATCGCCGCGACCAGGCACCAGCGCGAGACATTCGTGATCGCGTCGATCGCTGGTTTTGGGACCAGGCCAGTGGAATTGACGGCGACCAGCACAGCGAAGGCGATCAAGAACCAGGGGACGAGCGTTGCCGAGCGGCGCTCACCCGGCTGTCCACGCGATAGGACAAATGCGATTGCCAGCACCACGGGCAGCAGCATTGCCACGCGGAGCATCTTTACATAGGTCGCGATGTCGCCGCTCTCAGGCGAGATCATGTAGCCCGCGCCGACGACTTGCGCAACGTCATGGATCGTGCCGCCCAGGAACACGCCCGCGTGGCGGTGGTCGAAGCCCAGGGCAGCCACGAGGATCGGATAGAAGATCATGGCAAGCGTCGAGAGCGCGGTGACGCTGACCGCGGCCAAGATCGTGTCGCGTTCGGTCTCGCGCGTCCTGGGCAGAACCGAGGCGATGGCCAGCGCCGCCGCCACGCCGCAGATCGCGACCGCGCCGCCGGAGAGAACGCCGAACGTCCAGTTGAGCTTCAGAGCGCGTGCGAGCGCGACGCCGATCAGCACCGTCGTCGTCACGCCGATCACGACCATCACGACCGGCGATGCACCCAAGCTTGCGATCTGATCGAATGTGATGCGCGCGCCGAGCAGGGCCACGCCCGTGCGCAAAACGGTCCGCGACGTGAACTCGATGCCGGCGACGCAACGGCCGCTCTCATGCAAGAAGTGGAAGGCCATGCCGAGCAGCAACGCGAACAACATGACCGGCGCGCCGTAGTGATCGGACAGGAACGTCGCGGCGAGGCCGATCGTGAGGGCGACGAGAACGCCGGGGTAGATCGCGTGCAGCAACGCGCCGCGCGGCAGGTAGCTCAGGATCGACGGTGCTGTAGACGTTTCAGCCCGCGTGATGCCTTCCATCGAGTCGAGCGATTGTAGACGGAGAAGTTCCGCGCTTACGTCGCGGTCGGTGCTGGCCACCTAAGCGTCCTTGAAGTTCGGTGCGCGTTTTTGCAGTTGGGCCATGACCGCTTCGACTTGGTTCGGTGAGCCGCCCAAGGCCGTCTGCTCGCGCGACTCGGTCATCAAGCCATCGGCGTCCGTCGCGAGGGGCAGCGCGTTGAACATGCGCTTGGCGGCGCGGATCGCGTCGGGGTTCTTGCCCGCGATTTCGCGTGCGGTTTCAAGTGCGGCCGTTCGGGGGTCGGCGGTGATGCGCGTGACCAGACCCAAACGTTCGGCTTCGGAGGCTTCGAAGATGCGGCCGGTGTAGGTGAGTTCGCGGATGACGTCGTCGCGCACCAGGCTGCGCATCAGGATCGTGCCCGCCATATCGGGGACGAGACCCCACTTCACTTCCATCACGGAAAAGCGCGTATCGGGCGCGGCATAACGGATGTCGGCGCCCAGCATCACCTGGAAGCCGCCGCCGAACGCGACACCGTGGACGGCGGCGATGACGGGCACCGGCACCTCGCGCCAGACCCAAGCCGCGTATTGCGGCCGGTTCGCGATGCCATTCGAGCGCGCGATGAGGCGGCCATCGGGGCGCGTCTCGCCGCCGGCTGCGGCCGTCCGCTGGAAGTTGCCCATGTCGAGGCCAGCGCAGAAGGCACGGCCTTCGCCGGAAATGACGACGGCGCGCACGCCGCGTTCCGTCTTCAGTCGCGTGCCGGTTTCAATCAGGGCGTCGAACATCGCCTCATCGAGCGCGTTCATCTTGTCGGCACGCACGAGGCGCACATCGGCGACGCCTTGGTCGATGGTGAGGGTGACGCGGTCGTTCATGGGGTTTGGGCTCTTGGAATTGCGACCGCGCACCATTTCGCAGAAATCGGCGGGCGGCAAGGGCTAGACCCTCCCCCACGGGCCAAGATTGCGCACTAGAAATGCAGCGCCCCAGGCTCTATGTCGGTTTCAACGAAAGGCACACATCATGGCACTCGACACGGCAATCGACATCGGGATTTCGGCTTCGGATCGCAAGCAGATTGCGGAGGGGCTTTCGCGGGTTTTGGCGGACACCTACACGCTCTATCTGAAGACCCACAATTATCATTGGAACGTGACCGGGCCGCAGTTCAACGATTTGCACGCGATGTTCATGGTGCAGTACACGGAGCTATGGAATTCGGTCGACCTGATCGCCGAGCGGATTCGTTCGCTCGGTCATTTTGCGCCGGGCGGATACAAGGCGTTCACCTCGTTGTCGGCGATCAAGGAAGACGAGAATGTTCCGGCGGCGACGCAGATGATCGAGAATTTGCTGCGCGGCCATGAGACGGTGGCCAAGACCTGCCGCGAGGCGTTTCCGGCCGCCGAAGGCTCGAGCGATCAACCGACGATGGACCTGCTGACGCAGCGTATGCAGGTGCACGAAAAGACGGCATGGATGCTGCGCAGCCTCCTGGGCCGCTAGCTTACCATTCTTCGACGAGTTTGAACGTCGTTCCGGGCTCGCCCCAGACGCGCACCGTGCAGGGTCCGGAAAATTCCGGTGTGGACCATTGGTTGGCGAGCTTCACATCGTCTTCGACGAGGTGGACGACGCAGTTCACGCGGAACTTCGTAAGCGTGCCTGAGATCGACGTGAACGAGAATTTCTTACGGATCAATTCGTACTCCCAGATGCCAGGATCGCCCTCCTTCACGGGTTCCGGCACGCGCGCTGCGCGCACGTAGGGCGCCGCACTTTTGAGGAGTGCGGTGGTGCTGCCGATGATGCGCATCAGGTCTTTGCGGTCCGCGCCCGTGGGGTCGAAGTCGTCGGTGTCGGCGATGGCCGGCGCGCAGGCGACGTAACGCGGGTTGCCGGCGAGCGCTTCCATGCGGATGCGCAAGCGCTTGGCGGGATTGGCGATGCGCTTTTCCAAAAAGCGCCCGTCTTCGATCATAGCGTGACGAATTTCCGGTAGCGCTTTTTGCGGATTGCTGGACAGCGCGTGCGCGTAGGCCAAGGCGAACGAAATCATCGCCTGTTCGAACAGGTTCAAGCGCTCTTCCTTGGCGCTTTCGAGGATGGCGATGCCTTCGGCGTATTTGCCTTTGTTCACGAGGTCGCGTCCGCTCTCGTAGAGCTTGACGACGTTCTCGTGGACCGCGCGGCTTTGTCCGGTTTGCAGTTCGTAGAGGATCTCGGCGGTGTTGTTGAACTGGTCGGCCGGTTGGCCGTTCAAGGTCGCCGGTTTGTAATCCCAATTCTTCACCGCGCTGACCGCAGCCGAGATCATGCGCTCAGACCCCATACGGTCGAGCACGACGACGTTGCGGGTCGAACCTTCGGTGTCGATCGTGAAGCCGATTCGCACCCAGCCTTCGCTGTCGTGCGCCGCGTCGAAGTCCGGGAAGATTGGCGGTGGTTTGCTCGTCGCTTTCGCGGGCACGAAGCCGCGGACGACGCCGCCGCCATCGCAGAGTTGCACTTCCTTCAGGGCAGCAGGCGCCAATTGGGCAGGTTTCGCAGCGACGGCCGCTGGCGCCGCAGCTTGCGCGGGCAGCGCGAGCTGAGCCGCCAGGGCCACAACCGCCGTCACCCCGACCCAGTGCTGCCGAACAGCCATTCCTTTGTTCACCATCGGCGCGCAAGCGCTTCGCGTAGACACGATATACAAGCCGCTCCGATCCAATTCGACCACCTGGTAGTGGTGACGATTCCCACTACACCTGCCCGATGTACCAGGGACTACTCCGCCGCCAGCGGCCGGCTTGGGCGGACCGTGTAGTCGCCCCAGTCCACCCGCTCCGTCGCCGTTGCGTAGTCCCGCGTGTGCGAAGACCAGTTTTGCGTGATGTCGCCATGTTCGTTCTTGTACCAAGAGCGGCAATGCGGATCGGCCCACGTGGTCTTTGCCAGATCCGCCTGCAGCGTTTTGTTGAAGCGCGTCTGCGCTGCTTCCGTCACGTCCATCGCCGCCGCGCCTTTCGCGTGCAACTCCGTCAGCGCCTTGACCGCGTACTCGACCTGACGTTCCAGCATGAACGTGATCGAATTGTGGCCGAGGTTCGTGTTCGGGCCGTACAACACGAACATGTTAGGGAAGTTCGCAACCGTGATGCCCAGATAGGCTTGCGGCCGGTCTTTCCATTGATCGTTCAGGCGCTTGCCGTTGTGGCCCACGACATCGACGGACCAATGCCAGCCGGTGGTTTCGAATCCGGTTGCGTACACGATGACGTCGAACGCGTGTTTTTTGCCGTCTTTCGTTTCGATGCCCGTCGGCGTGATCTTCGCGATTGTTTCTGTGATCAACGAAACGTTATCGCGCATCAGCGTCGGGTAGTAGTCGTCCGCAAACAGGATGCGCTTGCAGCCGATCGGATAGCTGGGCGTGAGCTTCTTGCGCAATTCCGGATCGATGACTTGTTCCGCCAGATGATTCAGCGCCACGCGCGTGTAGGCGGCTCGGCCGACGTCGGTCCAGCTGAACGCTTGCCAGAACAAATAGTCGGAGCTTTGGTAGATCAGGTCACGGTTCATCATCGCGACGTGCGGCGCCGTCATCATCAGCGCCTTTTC